>JANNFH010000133.1:0-3276 GCA_031379565.1 Alphaproteobacteria bacterium | reverse complement strand
GGTCCGAGCCCTCGAGATAGAGGAGGCTAGCGGGATTCTTGAACGAGGCGCGCGTCGGCGCCTCGCGCTCGCCGACGACGAAAGCGTGGGTCGAGCCTGAATCGAACCAGACATCGAGGATGTCCTCAACCTTCTCGTATTTGCCGGCTTCGTACTTGGCGCCAAGAAATTCCGCCGCCGGCGTCGCCCACCAGACGTCGGCGCCGCCCGCTCTCATCGCCGCGATGATGCGCGCATCGACTGCATCATCCTGCAGGATCGCGCCGGTATCCTTGTTGACAAAGATCGCCAGCGGCACGCCCCAGGCGCGCTGGCGCGAGATCAGCCAATCGGGGCGATCCTGCATCATCGCCTTGATACGGTTTTGATCCTTCGCATCGCCAGTACGGCGCTGGCCCCAATCGACGCGCTCGATTTCATCGAGCGCAACCTGGCGCAAAGTTTTTCCGCCGCCGGCCGCGTACGGCTGATCCAGCGCGATGAACCATTGCGGCGTGTTGCGAAAAATCAGCGGCGCTTTTGACCGCCACGAATGCGGATAGGAATGCTTGAGCTGCCCGCGCGCGAGCAGCGCGCCCGCCTCGATCAGCGCCTCCATCACCTTTTTGTTGGCGGGTCCGTCCTTGCCGAGATTTTTGCCTTCGAACTGGATGATCTCCAAACCCTCGAAGCCGGGCGCTTCCTTGGTGAAGCGGCCTTCAGCATCGACGGTGAATGGAATGCCGGCCTGGCCGAAATGCTTCACCCAGATTTCGAAATCGTCCGCGCCGTGGCCAGGCGCGGTGTGGACAAAGCCGGTGCCGGCGTCATCGGTGACGTGATCGCCTGCGAGGAGCGGCACGTCGAAGGCATAAAGCGCCTCCCCTCCCCCTTGCGGGGAGGGGGTAGGGGGTGGGGGGCATCCCGACGCGCCGAGATTGGCGGCAACTTGACGCCCCTCCTCCGGCTCGCGTTCGCTCGCCACCTCCTCCGCAAGGGAGGAGGGACGCCAATTGCGCAACGGATGCGCCACAACGATTCTCGAGAAAATATCATTGCCTCGACCGCCGACTGCGCCGAGCGGCTTCCATTTTGAGATCCTCGCCGCTTGCACGACGCTTGCGAGTAAGTTGCTCGACACGATCAGTCGTTCGCCGACCTTGACCCAAGGCAAGAACGAACCAACCTCAACTTCTTCAACTTCAATTTGAACGTATATGACCTCTGCGCGAGGACTGTACGAGACCGCGCGATTACCGGGAATCGTCCACGGTGTCGTCGTCCAAATCACGATAGCAGTGTTAGCGAGTTGTTCGCCTTCGCTGATCGGCTTGCCGTCGAGCGACACGATCGGAAACTTCACCCACACCGTCGGGCTGGTCTTCTCCTGATACTCCACCTCAGCTTCCGCCAAGCTCGTGCGTTCCACGGGGCTCCACATCACCGGTTTGCTGCCGCGATAGACCAGCCCCGTGCGCACCACGCGCAGAAACTCCGCCGCGATCGCTGCCTCCGCTTCGAAGCTCATGGTCGTGTAATAATTCTCCCAATCGCCCTCGATGCCGAGGCGCTGGAATTCCTCGCGCTGGAGCGGAATCCATTTGTCGGCGTAGGCGCGGCAGGCACGCCGAAACTCCACCGCCGGCACTTCGTTTTTCTTGCGCCCCGCTTTGACGAAATCTTCCTCGACCTTCCATTCGATCGGCAGGCCGTGGCAATCCCAGCCGGGGACGTAATCGGCGTCGAAGCCGGCCATCTGTTTGGTGCGAACGACGAAATCCTTCAGGATCTTGTTTTCGGCGTGGCCGATATGGATGGCGCCGTTGGCGTAAGGGGGCCCATCGTGCAGCACGAATTTTGGGCGCGCCGCCGCGTCCTCCCGCAAACGGGCGTAGAGCCCCAATTCTGCCCAGTGCTTGACTCGCTCGGGCTCCTTCTGCGGCAAACCCGCTTTCATCGGAAAGGGCGTCTCGGGCAGGAACAAGGTTTCGCGATAATCGCGACCTGAAGGCGCATCGGCCACGGTCGAATCTCCAAGCTGGCGTGAAAAAATTTAGCAGCGCTCGGCCCGCGGAGCAGCGCTCAAACGCGGGCGCGGGTAATTCGCTTGTCGATCAGACGGAGGCCGGGGGGAGTCATGCGTTAGCGCCATACCATTCCATCGCCCAAAGCGCCACATGCCATTGCCCGGCCCCAGTATCAGGTCTAAACCGCCGCCGCCGCGGCCAGAACAGCCGCCAGGACCCCAGAACCGTTCAATGACCAGCGCCCACGATTTCTCCTTCGCCAAGCTCGACCAGCCCGGCGAAATCAGGCTTGGAGACTATTCCGGCAAGGCAGTGCTCGTCGTCAACGTCGCCAGCGCCTGCGGCTTCACCCCGCAATACCGCGACCTCGAGGCGCTCTACGCGGCCAAGAAAGGCATCATTATCATTGGCGTGCCGTGCAACGATTTCGGCGCCCAGGAACCCGGCGCCGAGCACGAGATTCGCGAATTCTGCGACGCCTCGTTTCACGTCACCTTTCCCATGACCGCGAAAGTGGACATCATCGCCCCGGCCAAGCGGCATCCGTTTTACGCCTGGGTGGCCCAGCAATTGGGCGAGAGCGCGCTGCCGCGCTGGAACTTCCATAAGTATTTGATCGGCAAGACCGGCGGCTTGGTTGAGACGTTTGCACCGAAAGCCACGCCGCTCGGCCCGCAAATGCTCGAAGCCATCGACAAGGCGCTGGCGGCCTAGACCACGCTGGGATTCAGCGGCGGTTCAGACAGCCGGTATCATGGTCGGCTGGCGAGGTTGTGCACGCACGCACACGGGAGCCTCTAAGATGAAAAAAGCCCTGCTTGCGGCTGTGGCCGTCATGGCGATTTCCGCGTCGATGGCGCCTGTTGCCTTGGCGCAAAACCGCGGCGACCACGAGCGCCAGCAAAACGGCGGCGAGGAACGTCGCCGCGACGATAATTCAGGCCAGCGAAACAACGCCCCCCCGCAGCAATACCGCCAGCCCGATCAGGGCGCCCAGGAAGCGCGGCGCAACCAAGAGCAGGCGGCGGCACGTCAGTCCCAGGACATGGCGGCGCGCCGTGGCCAGGAACAAGAAATGGCCGCACGGCGTGGCCAGGAACAGCAAATGGCGGCCCGGCGCGGCCAGGAGCAAGAAATGGCCGCCCGGCGTGGCCAGGAACAGCAAATGGCGGCGCGGCGCGGCCAGGAGCAAGAAATGGCCGCACGGCGTGGCCAGGAACAGCAAATGGCGGCTCGTCGCAGCCAGGAGCACGAAATGGCCGAAAGGCGA
>JANNFH010000232.1:0-2251 GCA_031379565.1 Alphaproteobacteria bacterium | reverse complement strand
ATCCCCCCGAAAGTGGGCGCGCCCTAAGGGGGTTTTTTGGACGGGGGGGGCCGCGGCAACTGTGCCCCCCCGGCCGCGGCGCGGGCCGCGGGGCGGGGGCCGCCGGCGCTGGCGACCAAAGCGAGCCCCCCGGCGCGGCTGATCGCCTCGGCCATTTCAATCGTGGTCCGCTCGACACCGCCAGCATTTAGCTCAGGCGTGACCTGCAGAACCGACAGCATGTGACCTTTCTGCAATGCTTCGCCGCCGGCGCGAACCGGCTGCCAGAACGTCCCCGCTTCTTGCTCCGGTTTGGTTAACAACACCTTCGGATTCGTTAATGGAGCGCGTTTGCCAGGCGCAAGCGGCTTTGGGCCGGCAAGCAAAGCCCGCCCAGTCCGGCGAAATAGCGGCGCGGCGGGGGCGGCCATGGTTTTGACGCTTGCGTTTGGCACGCGCTGTGGGCTTTTTGGGCTGGGGAGACGCCAGACATGCATATCGCCGCACTTCTATTGCCGTTCGCGCTGATGCAGGGCCAAGCCGCTTCAGCGCCCGCGCCGACGGGGCGTTTCGAACAATGCGTGGCGCTAATCGATAGCGACGCCGCGCGCGCCTACGAGGAAGGCATGGCCTGGGCGGCGGACGGCCACTCGCTCGACGCCTATCGCTGCGCGGCGCTGGCGCTGGTGGCGCAAAACCGTAACGGCGAAGCCGCGCGCCGGTTCGAATCGCTAGCCGAATCTATCAACCCCATCCAAGCTGGCGCGCGCGCCGAGCTTTGGTCACAGGCCGGCAATGCTTGGCTCTTGGCGCGTGACCCCGCCCATGCGCGCAGCGCCTTCACCCGCGGCATCGTCACACTGCAACGCGAGCCCGAGGCGCAGCCCGATCTCTTGATCGACCGCGCCCGCGCCTACGCCATGGAAACCGATTACCGCGCCGCCGAGGAAGATCTCTCGCGCGCGCTTGACATCCGCCCGCGCGATCCTCTGGCGCTGCGCCTGCGCGCCTCGGCGCGCATGCACCAAAATTCGTTCGACCTCGCCGAAGCCGATGCGCAAGCGGCCGTTGCGCTGGCGCCCAGCGATGTCGATGCGCTGCTGATGCTCGGGCACTCCCGCGAAGCCAAGCGCACCGGCGTCGCGGTGATGGAGCAATAATGGGGCGTGACTTCTGGACCACGCTTGGGCTGGCCTGCGCCCTCGGCGCGCCCGCCGCTCATGCGCAAGAAGCAACACGCGCGCATCTGCTGACAGCGCCTGACGCGCAAATGCTGAGCGACGTGTTTCCCGTAATACCGCTGGCGAATGGCGTCAGCGGGCGCGTTGTACTGGCATGCGACGTAACCGATGACGGCGGCGCAAGCTGCCATGCCGCTGACGAGACGCCGGCAGGTCAAGGATTTGGCGTAGCCGCGGAGAAGTTAGCGCTAAATTGGCGGTTTGCACCGGCAACACAGAGCGGCCAGCCGGCACCTTCGGCGATACAAGTTTCGATCGTATTTCAAAATGCGTCCGACACGCCCCTCGAGATTTTTGAAATCGATGCCGATGGTGCGGAAGGCATTGCGCACCTCCCCCCAAGCGGCGACGCTGTGAATCGGTTTTACCCTTCCCGCGCGCGCGAAGAAGCAATCGATGGCCGCGCTTTGGTGGCCTGCATCACGCGGTCCGATCAGCAACTAGATTGCGCAATCGAACGCGAGGCGCCGGAGGGCTATGAGTTTGGCGCGCAAGCGCTTGCGATGCTCCTCGAAGAGCCAGGTTCACGATCTCACCTTGGCCCAGCGTTTCGGGTCGTGATTGATTTCGCCATGCACGATCGTTTTGGCACGCGCTGGGATCGATTTCCGACTGGACGTGACTTCGAGCAATATTATCCGCGACCCGCCCTTCGTCGCGGAATTGAAGGCCGCAGCGCTCCGTGGTGCACGATCCAAATCGATCGAACGGTCGTGTGTGCCGTTGGACCTGAAGAACCAGCGGGCGAGGGATTCGGCCTTGCGGCAGCGCACATAGCGATGAGGTTCAGGGTATCGGCGGTGGCTCTTGGCCGTCCGGGCTTGGCTGTTGGCGACCAGATTGGAATACCAATCTCTTTTCGCATCAGCCGATAAGAGCAAGACGTGGGCCGACCATGAGCACCGAGGAAACTGGAGATCGCTTCTTTGGCCAGCGCGTGCGGCGCGGCGAAGCCGGCGGCTTTACCTTTGAGCATTGGCTCGCGCGCAATACTGATCAGTACGTCGCGCCGCACGGCCATGACGACGCAC
>JANNFH010000220.1:0-8962 GCA_031379565.1 Alphaproteobacteria bacterium | reverse complement strand
GATAGGCGGCGTCTGAATCGTCCCATTTTTGGGGGTGTGTTTGGTTGTAATTGCCGTTGGCGGTTAAAACGCGCCCGGCGGTGAGCGTGAGGCCGGCGGGGAGAGCCGTCGTCTGAATGTAGGCCTCTTCGACCTCGATCTCGCCGGAATTGTCCATCGCCGCGACCAGGAAGCCGTAGAAATAAGGATCGATGTTCGACGAGAGCGCAAACTCGGACTCGCCCAGCGAAAGGCCAAGGGGCGGATTCTCGATTCCGCCGCCTGAGGCGAGGCCGGCGATGCGTTCCTCGCCAGTGTCCCGGTCAGCGGCGATGAAAAAGCCGTTGAGCACCACGGACATGCCGGGATTGTAGGCATTGGAATTTGTGCTGGCCGGCGCCGATACGGGCGCCGACGCGTACTGATCCACCGTCGCCAGCGCCGTGTCGTCCGCAAGCGTCGCGTCAAAAGTGGCTTGGTTGGCGTGCTCAGCGGCCTGGCGCGCAGCGGCAGCGTCGGCCTCCGCCTGCGCTAGCCGCGCTTCGAGTTCTTCGATGCGGCCCTGATAATCGGCTCGCAATTGCGCCATGTCGCGCCGCAAAGCAGCGACGTCATCGGCGCTCTGGGCATAGGCAGGGGTCTGGGAAAGAAGGGCGACGCCAAGCGCGCTCGCCGCATATCGGGTGAAAGACAATGTGATCTCCGTAAGCAAAGGAACCAGCCAGCGCTTCGCGCGCCAGGCCAATCGAAGACACGCTGCGGAGCGCTGATGAGCGAACCCAATGCGTTTCGGCTCGTGCTCAGGAGTAGAGAGGCGGCGCGCGGCTTTGCCAGCTATGCGCCGCGACGATACGCGGTTGCGCCGCCAGTCGGACTGCGTTGGCGCTGACGGAATATGATTCTGCCAACGCAAGCGCGGGAGAAGACACGAGAATGCCTGCTCCGGCGCGGGCGATTTCCTGGCAGATGACGCAAGCAGCGCCCCGCGCGGGATCAATCGGCGCGTTGGCCGTAGCGACAATATGGCGACTCGGGTCTGCCGCGATAGGATGGGCAAGCGCACCCGCGCCAAAACCGGCCAAGCCTTCAATGTGGGTCTGCACCGCCAGGCATTGCACCGCCAGCGCCAGCACGCTCAGCAACGTGACGGCCGTTGACCGCACGCGCCCAAGCCACGACGCCCGCCGGGATCGACTTCCCGGCTGCCTGGCCCGATGTTTTGCGTTGCCTAACAAGACGGAAGCGTGGCCTCGGTTGCTGCGGCCATCTTATGGCGCCCTCCGACCCTGGCAAGCCGTCATGCGGCAAGCTGCCCCCGTCACGCGTCAGGCGGAGCGATTCCAGCGGCCAGTTGGTTCAATTCGCTGCGATTCACGCGAATTGTGCCTGTCAGATTGGCGAGCCGCCCATTGCCGCGGCGACTGCACCCTAATTAAGCAGCGTCGCTCGCTTGTGCGGCGCCTAGGCCAGATCGCGGCCGCCGGAGCCGTGTTTGCTTGTGAGAAAGCCCGACGCTTCCCGTCATGGCCACATCTGAGTCGGCGGGATTTGCATGAGATTTCTGACCTACATCTTCGCGCTCTTGGGCGCGCTGGCCTTAACGGCGCCGACTTTCGCGCAAACGGCGGCGCCTAGTCCGGACAAGGGCGATGTCAGTTGGATGCTGGTTTCAACCGTGCTGGTGCTGGCGATGATCATCCCCGGACTGGCGCTGTTCTATGGCGGCCTCGTGCGCGCAAAAAACATGGTCTCCATCCTGAGCCAGATATTCGTTGTCACCGCCATCGGCATGGTGATGTGGCTGCTGGTCGGCTACAGCCTCGCCTTCACCGATGGCGGCGACCTGAACCGATATGTCGGCGGCCTCAGCAAAGCGTTGCTTGCGGGCGTGAGTACATCTTCGTTGGTCGAAAGTTTTTCAATCGGCGCGCCCCTTCCAGAGTTCGTGTTCGTAGCGTTCCAGATGACCTTCGCGTGCATTACCGCAGCTCTGGTGTTGGGCGGGGTGGCCGAGCGGGTGAAATTCAGCGCTGTTATTGTATTCGCCGTGCTGTGGCCGGTGATCGTGTATTATCCGATGGCGCACATGGTGTGGTGGTGGGGCGGACCAGCCATGGCGGCCGATCCCGCACAAGCCGAGGCCCTGGCCGCTGGCGCTGGACTGATCTGGAGCTTTGGCGCGCTCGATTTCGCCGGCGGCACCGTCGTGCACATCAATTCCGGCATCGCCGCTCTCGTTGGCGCGCTCGTGCTCGGCCCTCGCACACGCTACCGCAAGGAGCCGATGCCGCCCCACAGCCTGACGCTCACCGTCACGGGCGCCGGGCTATTGTGGGTAGGCTGGATCGGCTTCAACGCCGGCTCCAACCTCGAAAGCAATGCTTATGCTGCGCTCGCTTTGCTCAACACCTTTGTTGCGCCCGCAGCCGCGGCGCTGAGCTGGATGCTCACGGAATGGGCGCTCAAGGGCAAACCCAGTCTGCTGGGATTAGCGTCAGGCGCAGTGGCAGGGCTGGTAGCAATCACGCCGGCGGCTGGATTTGCAGGACCGGTCGGGGCCATGCTGCTTGGTCTTGCGGCGGGGCCAATCTGCTTGATCGCGTGTTCATCGCTCAAGGACGCCTTGAAGTACGACGACAGTCTCGATGTATTCGGCATCCACGGCATCGGCGGCGTTGTCGGCGCGCTGGGCACGGCGATCGTCGTGGACCCCGCGCTCGGCGGCGCCGGGATCGTCAACTACGTCACCGGAACGGCTGGCTATCCGGGACTAGCCGCGCAATTGTGGTCGCAAACACAAGCTGTATTGGTCACGATCGCTTGGTCGAGTGTCGGCAGCTTCATCGTCTGGACTATCGCCAAGGCGCTCACCGGCGGGCGCGTAAGCAAGGAAATCGAATCCGAAGGCGTCGACTACGCCGAGCACGGCGAAGTCGCGTATCACAGCTAGTACCGGAATCGTTAGTGCGTGATCCACGATTACGCACTATTGGGTCCCGGTACAAATGTAGGAACGCATGACCGAACGCATGACCAGGTTCGTTGAGATCGCCGCGGCGGCGCCAAGCGCCCGCGCGCCTGCGGCGCGTCGCGGCGATTTCAGCGAAATCCAAGTCGCGTTCAAGGCCGAGCAAGCGGCGGTGCAGGCCAGCCGGTGCGCCCAATGCGGCGTCCCGTTCTGCCAACAAGCATGCCCCTTGCACAACAACATTCCAGATTGGCTGCGCCTCACCGCCGAAGGCCGCATCGAGGAAGCCTACGAACTCGCCGCAGACACCAATTCCATGCCGGAAATCTGCGGACGCATTTGCCCTCAGGATAGGTTGTGCGAAGGCACGTGCGTCATCGAACAATCGGGCCACGGCGCGGTCACCATCGGCGCGGTCGAAAAGCACATCACCGAAGCCGCCTGGGAGAATGGCTGGGTCAAGCCGTTGGCGCCGCAACGCGAGCGCCCCCAGAGCATCGGCATCATTGGAGCGGGCCCCGCCGGCCTTGCCGCCGCTGAGAGCCTACGCACGCGAGGCTACAATGTCACGATCTACGATCGGCACGACCGCGCTGGAGGATTGCTGGTCTATGGCATCCCCGACTTCAAATTGGAAAAACATATAGTTGCGCGTCGCGTGCAGCGTTTGATCGATGGCGGCATTGTTTTCCGGCTCGGTTGCGATGTCGGCGCGGACATCGCCTTCGCCGACGTGCGCGCCAAACACGACGCCCTCCTGGTGGCGACCGGTGTGTACGGTGCAAGACCTCTGCGTGTCGCGAATGCGGGTACGGCCTTGCCGGCGCTTGACTATCTCATCGCCGCCAACCGAGCCGCATTCGACGGCGCCAGCGTCGAGCCTATTGCAAAAAACAAGAACATCGTCGTCATCGGCGGCGGCGACACCGCCATGGATTGCGTGCGCACCGCCGTGCGCCAAGGCGCCGCGAGCGTCACGTGCCTCTACCGCCGCGACCGCGACAACATGCCGGGCTCGAGGCGCGAAGTGACATACGCCGAACAAGAAGGCGTTCGCTTCGAATGGCTGGCGGCGCCAAAGGCCGTTCGCGGAGGCAAAGCGCCTGTCGTCAAGGCTCTGCGCATGCGCCTCGGCGCCCCCGATGCCGGCGGCCGGCGCGCGCCAGAACAAATCGAAGGCAGTGCGTTCGCCCTGGCGGCCGATCTCGTCATCGCCGCCCTGGGCTTCGACCCAGAAGATCTTCCGAAAATCTGGAACACGCCCACTTTGGAAACCTCCACTCTGGGAACGCTGGCGGTAAACAAGAGCTACGCCACCAGCGTGCCCGATGTGTTTGCCGCCGGCGACATCGTGCGCGGCGCTTCGCTCGTGGTGTGGGCGATCCGCGAAGGCCGCGACGCAGCCGACGGCATTCACGCCACCCTGACTGAGCGAACCGCTGCGGCGCGTATCGCGGCGGAATAGGCCCCATGAAAGAAGCCTTTCAAGCGGTAGCAAGATATCAACACGAGCGAGCGAAGCTCGCGAGGGACGGCCTCTACCGCGCCGAAGACGAGCATGATGCTTGCGGCGTCGGCCTCGTTGTCGCCATTGACGGCAAGCCGCGCCGTGATGTGGTGACCCTCGCGCTGCAGGCGCTCAAGTCCGTCTGGCATCGCGGCGCTGTCGATGCCGACGGCAAGACCGGCGACGGCGCCGGCATCCTGATTGAGGCGCCGCAGGATTTCTTTCGCGAGGTGGTTGAACGCACCGGCCACAAGCCCGGCGAACGGCAGATTTTCGTCGGGCAGATTTTCCTGCCACGCAACGACTTCGCGGCGCTCGAGCGCGCGCGGGTCATTGTAGAGAGCGAAATCATTCGCGCCGGCTTCGGCTTCTACGGGTGGCGCCAGACGCCGATCGATATTTCCGCAATCGGCGACAAGGCGAACGCAACGCGCCCCGAGATCGAACAGGTGCTTTTCCACGACCCCAGCGACCGCGATCACGAAACCGTTGAACGCGATCTCTTCATCTGTCGCCGCAAAATCGAGAAACGCGCACTCGCCGCCAACATCATGGAGCTTTATGTCTGCTCGCTGAGCGCACGAACCCTTGTCTACAAGGGAATGTTCCTCGCCCAGCAGATCGACGTGTTCTATCCAGATTTGCGCGACGAGCAATTTGTGTCCTCGGTAGCACTCTATCACCAGCGCTACTCCACCAACACTTTTCCAACGTGGAGGCTGGCGCAACCCTTCCGCATGCTTTGCCATAACGGCGAGATCAATACGCTGAAGGGCAATGTCAATTGGATGAAGAGCCACGAAATTCGCATGACATCTCATGCCTTCGGGGCCGCTGACGGCGACGTGAAGCCCGTGATCCAGCCGGGCGCGTCGGATTCCGCCGCGCTGGACAATGTGTTTGAAGTGCTGGTCCGCGCCGGGCGTTCCGCCCCGATGGCAAAATCGCTGCTCATCCCAGAAGCCTGGGCCAAGTCAAAAACCATGACGGCGTCGCATAAGGCCCTCTACGCCTATTGCAACGCGGTGATGGAGCCGTGGGACGGCCCTGCTGCTCTTGCCATGTTCGACGGGCGCTGGGCTGCCGCGGGCATGGACCGCAACGGCCTCAGGCCCTTGCGTTATGCGCTGACCGACGATGGCTTGCTGGTGGCCGGCTCCGAAACCGGCATGGTTCCGCTCGATGATCGCAGCGTGACCGAACGCGGGCGCTTAGGCGCCGGCGAGATGATCGCGGTCGATACCAAGGAAGGAAGGTTGCTGCGGCACATAGAGCTGATCGACATGCTCGCGGCGCAACATCCTTATGGCGCATGGCTTGAAAACGTCATTGATCTTGGCGCCAAGCTCCAATGCGACGAGCCGATTTTGGTCGCGAACCGCACCGAACTCACGCGCCGGCAGGCGGCCGCGGGGCTCACGCACGAGGACCTCGAACTGGTGCTCGCGCCGATGATGGAGGACGGCAAGGAAGCCGTCGGCTCCATGGGCGATGATGCGCCGCTTGCGGTGTTGTCGGAGCAGGACCGCCCACTCTCCCATTATTTTCGCCAGAATTTCAGCCAGGTCACCAACCCGCCGATTGATCCGCTGCGCGAGGACCGGGTGATGAGCCTCGCCACGCGCTTCAAGAATCTCGGCAATATCCTGGCCCAGGACGAAGCGCAGACCAATGTCTACGTATTGCCAAGCCCGGTGCTCAGCAATGGCATGTACGAACGCCTGCTCGCCGAACTCGGCGAAAGCGTTGCGCAGATCGACTGCACTTTTCCCACACCCGCGCCCGGCGAGGATGCGGGCGCAGCGCTTCGCCGCGCGCTCGATCGCATTCGCTCCGCGGCCGAGCAAGCCGTGCGCAACGCGCGCTCGCACATCGTGCTTACCGACGAAGCGCAGTGTGACACGCGCATTGCCAGTCCCATGATTTTGGCGGTCGGCGGCGTACAGGCGCATCTCGTCTCCCAGGGCCTGCGTTCGTTTTGCTCCATTGGCGTGCGCGCCGCTGAATGCACGGACGCGCACTATCTCGCGGTGCTTATCGGTGTCGGCGCCACCATTGTGAACCCCTACCTTGCGTTCGAATCAATCGCCGACCGGTGCGCGCGCGGGATTGCGGGCGTCTTGAGCGCTCAGCAAGCCGCCGCCAATTACCGCGCCGCGCTCGAGACCGGATTGCTCAAAATCATCTCGAAAATGGGAATAGCCGTCATTTCTTCCTATCGCGGCGGCCTCAATTTCGAAGCCATCGGTCTTTCGCGCGCGCTGGTGGATGAGTTCTTCCCCGGCTTGCAGAGCCGTATTTCCGGCATCGGTTTGGCCGGGATAGCGAAAAACGCCGTCGCCCGCCATGCGCGCGCCTTCGAGGACGGTGCGGCGAAATTGTCGATCGGCGGCTTCTATCGCCAGCGTGCGAACGGCGAGCGGCACGCCTTCGAGGCCCAGCTCATTCAAACGCTGCAGCAAGCCTGCACCAACAACGATTACAGCGCCTACAAGGAATACTCGACGTTCGTGCGTGAGCGCCGCATTCCCGAACCCATCCAGTTGCGCGATCTGCTCGAAGTACAAGTCCCCCCCGGCGAGGGCGCGTGCGTTCACGACGTGGAGAGCGTCAACGACATTCGCAAGCGATTCGTAACCCCGGGCATGAGTTTAGGCGCATTGTCGCCGGAGGCGCACGGCGCGCTCAACATCGCCATGAACCGCATCGGCGCGCGCTCGGTTTCCGGCGAGGGCGGCGAAGACCCGGCGCGCTACACGCGCTTACCCAATGGCGATGACCCCAATTCGGCCGTCAAGCAGGTGGCATCGGGCCGTTTCGGTGTGACGGCTGAGTACCTCAACCAATGCCGAGAGATCGAGATCAAAGTCGCACAGGGCGCCAAGCCCGGCGAAGGTGGGCAATTGCCGGCCTTCAAGGTCACCGACATGATAGCGCGTCTGCGGCACGCCACGCCGGGCATTATGCTGATTTCTCCGCCGCCGCATCACGATGTCTATTCGATTGAGGATCTGGCGCAACTCATCTACGATTTGAAACAGATCAACCCAGATGCGAGCGTCTGCGTGAAGCTTGTTGCGCAATCGGGCATCGGCACGGTTGCGGCGGGTGTTGCGAAAGCCGGCGCCGATACGATTCTGATCTCAGGTCATGTTGGAGGCACAGGGGCGAGCCCGCTTTCGTCGATCAAGTTCGCAGGCATCCCCTGGGAAATGGGCCTTGCGGAAGCGCATCAGGTGCTGATGTTGAACAATCTGCGCCACCGGGTACGCCTGCGCACCGATGGCGGCTTACGCACCGGGCGCGACATCATCGTCGCGGCCATCCTCGGTGCGGAAGAGTTCGGCATCGGCACCGCCTCGCTCATTGCCATGGGCTGCCTCATGGTGCGCCAATGCCATTCCAACACCTGCCCCGTCGGCGTGTGTACGCAGGACGAAACCCTGCGCGCCAAATTTACCGGCACGCCCGACAAGGTCGTCAACCTGATGACCTTTATCGCCGAGGAAGTGCGCGAAATTCTCGCGCAACTCGGCTTTCTCCGCATTGATGAAATCATCGGCCGTACCGATCTGATCGCGCAAATCAGCCGCGGCGCCGAACACCTGGACGATATCGATCTCAATCCGCTGCTGGTGCGCGTCGATAGTCCTCACCCGCCTTACTGCACACGTCAGGGCCGCAACGAGCCGCCGCCATCGCTTGACGAAGAGATCATTCGAAACGCCAGCGCCTTTTTCGAGAGCGGTGAGAAGCTCCAACTCGACTTCTCGGTCCGCAACACCCAGCGCGCCATCGGCGCACGGGCCTCCTCACGCATTGTACGGCGCTTTGGCATGCACGGCCTGTCGGAGGGGCGTCTTAACGTGCGCCTAACTGGCTCATGCGGGCAAAGCCTGGGCGCTTTCTTGGTGCAGGGCGTTGCCCTTAATGTGACCGGCGACGCCAACGATTACGTGGGCAAAGGCCTTTCAGGCGGGCTCATAACCTTACGCCCCCCCGCGGACGCAGGCTTCAGAGGCCGGCCCAATTCCATCATCGGCAACACTTGTCTCTACGGCGCCACCAGCGGTGAACTCTACGCAGCCGGCCTCGCCGGCGAACGCTTCGCGGTGCGAAATTCTGGCGCAATTGCGGTGATTGAAGGCTGCGGTGCTAATGGCTGCGAATACATGACCGGCGGGCGCGTCGTCATCCTTGGCCCCGTCGGTGAGAACTTTGGCGCCGGCATGACCGGCGGCGCTGCCTTCCTCTACGATCCCGAAGAAAAGCTCCCGTCCTTGGCCAACCCCGGCTCGATCGCTTGGCGGCGTGTTTCAGATGGCGAGACCACTGCCGAGCTCCGCAGCATGATCGAACGCCACGTGTCGTTCACGGGATCGCCCGTCGGCGCGGCCCTCTTGGCCGACTGGCCTACGCACGCCGCAAACTTCTGGATCGTCGCGCCCATGGACGCCGCGCGCCCAGCCATCAAAAGGCCAGCCCACACCGCTTCGAGTTAGCTCGCC
>JANNFH010000110.1:0-5736 GCA_031379565.1 Alphaproteobacteria bacterium | reverse complement strand
TTTTACCGCCGGTTCGGTTTTGCGGACCACAGCGAATGGGATTTCATGGTAGGGCGCGTCGCGGACCGGGATTTTATCTGGTGGCTCGCGCTCTGACCTGGGGTTGATCGGGCTGATCGCCGGCATTGCTTTGGTGGCGCTCGCGCCCAAGCAGCAGCCCAAACTAAACTTCGAGCCCGCCGTGAAGTAAGTTCTCAGAAACCAAATCAGCGGCTTTTGGCTGAGCCGATTCGGTTGGGGACAGATGACGCACAACGATGCCCTGGCGGCCTACCTGGGGCCTGAGCTGTTCGCGCGGCTCCACTGGAGCTGCCTGTCCGTGGAGCAGCGTGAAGCGATTCTCTCTGTGTTCCGAGTCGGCATTTGCGCCGGCGCCGCATCGGGCGTCGTTTCCGTAATCGACGAAGTGCACGCCGACGGCCGGGTCGTGATTTGCGAGGATGGCTCCCATTGGGCGGCATGCGACGAGGACGACGCGCACCGGATCGAGGATTGGGGCGAAGGGGCGATGATCGCGATCCACCGCGGCCTGGTCTACCGGCTGGACCCCTACGAAGCGGCGGAGGTGGAGCCGTTGGCGCTTTAGCGTTAGTTTCGGATGCGAACTGGAGATGCCATGCGCGAACGCTTTGAAACCATACGGCTCGAAATCGCCGACAAGATCGCCACGATCCTGCTCAATCGGCCCGACAAGCTCAACGCGTTTACGCCGCTCATGGCGCGCGAGCTGATCGCGGCTTTCGACGAGACCGACGCCGATGACGGTGTGTGTGCGGTAATTGTCACCGGCGCCGGACGCGCTTTTTGCGCTGGCGCTGACCTCAAATCGGGGGGCGACACCTTCAACTACAATGCGCAAGCGGCCGCGGGCGGCGAGTTCGCAAGTGAAGCGAGCGGGCACCGCGACCGCGGCGGGCTGGTGGCGCTCCGGATATTTGAAAGCCTGAAACCCGTTATCGCCGCATTGAATGGCCCGGCCGTGGGCGTTGGCGTGACGATGACGTTGCCGATGGATATTCGCCTCGCCAGCGACGCGGCGCGGTTTGGTTTTGTTTTCGCGCGGCGGGGTATCGTCCCGGAGGCGGCGTCATCGTGGTTTTTGCCGCGTGTGGTCGGCATATCAGCGGCGATCGAATGGGCGACGACGGGGCGCATTTTCGGCGCCGCCGAAGCCTTGGAGCGGGGCCTGGTGCGCTCGGTGCATGCCCCAGGAGATTTGCTCCCGGCGGCGCGGGAATTGGCGCGGGAGATCGCCGACAATGCCGCGCCGGTGTCGGTAGCCTTGGCGCGGCGGATGATGTGGGAAATGTTGGGCGCGGCGCATCCGATGCAAGCGCATCGCGCTGATACCCGAGCGATGATCGCGCGCGGACGTTCGGCGGACGCCGCCGAGGGCATTGGCGCGTTTCTGCAAAAACGCCCGGCGCAATTTCCCGACAAAGTCTCGCGCGACATGCCGCAGCCGCCGCCATGGCCCGCAGGTCTCCCCTTTGAGTCGTAAGCGCGAACCCGCCTAGGTGCGGCGATATTGGATAGAGCCAGTGCGCCGCGCGACCTGGTCGTAAAGGCGCTGGGCGTCAGCATTCGTCTCCTGTGTCAGCCAGTAGACTCGGTCGCACTGGAGTTGGTCGGCGCGGGCGTAAACGGCTTCGATCAGCGCGCGGCCGATGCCGCTTTGGCGCGCCGCGGGAGCAACGAAGAGGTCTTCCAGATAGCAGTAATCGCCCAGCGCCCAGGTGCCGCGATGGAGCACGCAATGGGCCAGGCCGATTAGTCCGCGCTGATCCTCCGCGACAAGGGCGAACATGGGCTCGGCGGGATCGTTAAGCCGGGACCACGTCACCTCGGTGACGACGGGGTCGAGCGCGTGCTGGTAAAACTCCAGATACCCCGCCCAGAGGTTTTCCCAAGAGGGGCGATCACTCGGTTTGAGATCGCGAATCGTTTCGCTCATATTGCGCACTCCGCCGCCGGGCCGCGGCTTCCGCGTTAGCGCTTACGCCGCCTGCTTCATGGCGCGATCGAGGTTCGCGGCGACAGCGTCGAGGAAGCCTTCGGTGGTTAGCCATGCTTGCTCATCACCGACAAGCAGCGCGAGGTCCTTGGTCATTTGCCCCGCCTCAACGGTATCAACGACGATCTTCTCCAACAGCGCGGCAAAATCGGCCAAAGCTTGGTTGTTGTCGAGCTTGCCGCGGTGGGAGAGCCCGCGCGTCCAGGCATAGATCGAGGCGATCGAATTGGTGGAGGTGGGCTCGCCTTTTTGGTGCTGGCGGAAGTGGCGGGTGACGGTGCCGTGCGCCGCCTCGCTCTCCAGCACGCGGCCGTCTGGCGTCAGCAGCACGCTGGTCATTAGGCCGAGCGAGCCGAAGCCCTGGGCAACGGTGTCCGATTGCACGTCGCCGTCGTAATTCTTGCAGGCCCAGACAAAACCACCGGACCATTTCAGCGCCGAGGCGACCATGTCGTCGATCAGGCGGTGCTCATAGGTCATCTTGCGAGCCGCGAACTGGTCCTTGAATTCCGCGTCAAACACCTCCTGGAACAGATCCTTGAAGCGCCCGTCATAGGCTTTGAGAATGGTGTTTTTGGTCGACAGATAAACCGGCCAGCCTTTCAGCAGTCCGTACATGAAGGAGGAGCGGGCAAACTCGCGAATGGAATCGTCGAGATTGTACATCGCCATGGCGACGCCGGCGCTAGGCGCGTCGAACACTTCGTGTTCGATAATCTTGCCGTCTTCGCCAACGAATTTGATCGTGAGCATGCCTTTGCCGGGAAATCGGAAATCCGTGGCGCGGTATTGGTCGCCGAAAGCGTGGCGGCCGACCACAATCGGTTGAGTCCAGCCCGGCACCAGGCGCGGCACGTTCTTGCAGAGGATCGGTTCGCGGAAGATGACGCCGCCCAGGATGTTGCGGATCGTCCCGTTTGGGGACTTCCACATCTTCTTCAGGCCGAACTCCTTCACCCGCGCTTCGTCGGGGGTGATGGTCGCGCATTTCACGCCGACGCCATGCTTGTTGATGGCGTTGGCGGCGTCGATGGTGACCTGATCGTCGGTGGCGTCGCGGTGTTCGATGCCGAGGTCGTAATAATCGAGCTTGATGTCGAGATAGGGGTGGATCAGGCGCTCTTTGATCATCGCCCAGATGATCCGCGTCATCTCATCGCCGTCGATATCGACCAGCGGATTGTCCACCTTGATCTTAGCCATGATGCCCTCGCGTTGCGGGGCGGTTGGTAGCAGGTCGGGCTTGAACCGCAAACCTCAGCGGGCCGTCGTTTCGGCGACCGGTTAAGCAATGGGCGCAAGCCAGGCGGCCGCGCCAATGGCCGCCAGCGCCAAGCAGAGCGCCAGCGCTCGGCGCAAAACCCACCAGCGCCAGGCAAGGGGGCGCTTGCGGCCACGCCTGCGATCGGAAATGGTCCGCGCTGCGATGGCGCGTTGGCTCTCGTATCGTCCCATGGCGACCCCCAATCCATGACCCGCGCACGAAACATGCCGCCGCCAATCGAGGAAGAATGGCCCGCCATCTGTCTGGTGCGTCCTCAAATGGGGGAAAACATCGGCGCGGTGGCGCGCGTTTTGTTGAATTTTGGCCTGATTTCGCTCCGCCTGGTCGCACCGCGTGACCGTTGGCCCAACCCCAAGGCAATTGCGGTCGCGGTGGGCGCGGACCGAGTGCTTGAGGCGGCGCGGGTCGATTGGAAGCTGGAAGACGCGCTCGGCGATGCGACTCTGGTGGTGGCGGCGACGGCGCGGCCGCGCGAACTGGAAAAACCGGTCTGGGGTCCACGCGAAGCGGCGCTGAACATTCGCGCGGCGATCGCGGCGGGCGGGCGGCCTGTGGTAATGTTTGGGCCTGAGGCGGCGGGGCTTGAGACCGAGGAAGCCGCGCGCGCCGATGCAATCTTAACGTTGCCGGTTAATCCCGGTTTCGCGTCGCTCAATCTGGGCAATGCGGTGGCGGTGTTTGCGTTCGCCTACGCCGAAGCGCGGCAGGCAGATGACATTCCGGTATGGTTCCGCGATCGCGAGGGCGACCCGGCGGCCCAGGAGGAACTCGACGCGCTGTTCACGCACCTCGAAGAAGAGCTTGAACACGGGCGGTTTTTTCATCCCCTCGACAAGGCGCCGCTGATGAAACGCAATCTGCGCACGCTGTTCATGCGTGCGCATCTGACCGGCCAAGAAACGCGCACATTGCGCGGTGTCATCAAGGCGCTCGTCATCGGCCGTGGCGGGCGCAAAAAAACCGACAACTGAATTTGCGAATTCCCCTGGCGCGAGAAATTGGTTATCCACATACGCCCGCGGTGGAGCGCCGATGCGTTGGATCAGGAATATAGCGGCCAAACGCGCCAAGAGCCGCGCGCTTGTGCCGTGGGGCGGGGAGGCCGTCGATGTCGATCGCTTCTGGGCGGAATCGTGGATTGATTTGCTCAACCGCCAGCGCTGGCTCGCCAAAAAGCTGAAGATTGGCCGCGCGCCGTGGTCGGTGGACCAGGAGGCGGGCGTCATCCAGTTCGAGCGCGAGGACGGTCGGCTGGTGACGGCGCCGGTGCAGATCATCGGCTCTTGGAATCCGCGCACGACCGCGTTCACCTGGGGCTGGGATCATCCCAGCGTGCAGACACGCCTGCGCGCGGACGCAGAACGCACGCGCTGGTTTGGCGACAAGCACGACCTTTCAGAGCTGACTGCACGGACCCAAAAGATGTCCGAGATGGAGGCCTGGCGCCTCACCGCCGTGGCGATGAAGGTGAATGCTGCAGCGGGCGCCTATCGCGGGCCGACCGACGGCCCGGTTGTGTTCATGACCCTCGGCCAGCCCAAACTAAAGGCCTGAGCGACGGCGCGCGGGTTGCCCGCGGCGGCGCTTTGTGTTCCCAAGCCGCATGGACCATTTGCTCGAAGGCTATCGTCGCTACCGGCAGGAACGTTGGCCGCACTTGCGCGCCTTGCATCACAAATTGGCGCAAGGCGGGCAGAGCCCGCGCGTGCTCATTATCGCTTGTTGCGACAGCCGGGTGGATCCGGCGACGATTTTTGACGCCGATCCCGGCCAGCTCTTCGTCATCCGCAACGTCGCAAACCTCGCGCCGCCATTCGAATTGGGCGGCGGTTATCACGGCGCCAGTGCTGCAATCGAGTTCGCCGTGGATACGCTGCTGGTCGACACGGTGCTGGTGCTGGGGCACGCCCAATGCGGCGGCGTGGCGGCGGCTTTGGCCGCGCCCGATCATCCGACCACGTTTCTCGATCATTGGCTCGGGCTGCTCGATCCTGCGAAGGAGCGGATCAAGGGCGCCGCCGGCGATCCGCACACAGCGCTCGAATATGAATCCATCAAGGTGACGCTGGAGAATCTGCTGACGTTCCCGTTCGTGCAGCGCCGAGTCGAGGCGGGCGAGCTGGTTCTGAAGGGCGCGCGCTACGGCGTGGCGGATGGCACGCTGGAGCTGTACGACGCGGCGCGCGATGTGTTTGAGGCGGCGGAATAGGCGTTACGCCGAAGCCAACGGATTCATCCAACGCAGTCCCGAAAAGCGGGCGAAATCGGTGTCGGCCGAGCAGAGCGTAAGGCCGTGTTCAATGGCGAGGGCGGCGAGATGGGCGTCGGACACGAGTTTGCCTCCGCGATTGGCTTGTAGAATCAGGCCTGCAAGGATCGATAAGTGACGCCCTGATGGTTCCGGAATCCAAGCGCTTTCGCACCCGAGCCAAGCTTC
>JANNFH010000072.1:0-3043 GCA_031379565.1 Alphaproteobacteria bacterium | reverse complement strand
CCCTCCGGGAACGCTTCCGCCAAGCGCTCCGCTTTTCGCGCCGCCTTGAGATTGACTCGCCCATCGGAAGCGAACACTTGATCGAACAAGCCCAAATGGTTCGCCACGGCTTGAGCCGCGCGCGCGTCGGATGCGGTTGCGAGCACGATGGTGCGGCCCTGGGCGCGCTCCTCGCCGAGCCATGCCAGAATGCGCTCATCATAGGGGAGATCAGCCGCCACGACCGGGAATTTCTCGGCCAATCGCTGTTTTGCGTGCGCGCGACCGCGCATCAACCAAATCAGCAGGAGCGGCAATTGCCATGGCTTGGCGAAGCCAAACCGCAGCATCGATTCAAGGAAGAGATCGCTGTGGATGAGCGTGCCGTCGAGATCGACCGCCAAGGGCGGTTTTGCCGCAGCGCCGGGTTTCGCCGTGTGAAGCAAGTGATGCCAGGCCATCCGATGCAAATTCGCGCCAACTCAAGCGATACCGCCACCTGCGGATCGATGCAACGCGCGACACGTCGTAGACTATTCACCAGTGAAGCGCGGCGGCCGCTTCTCAACGAACGCGTTAACCGCCTCCCTGTGGTCGGCGGTTTCGTGCGCCAACGCCTGGAAAGCCGCGGACAATTCCAGCACGTCGGCGAAGCTGCTCTCGCGTGACTGGCGCAGCAAACGTTTGGCCATCCGCACCGAGCGCGGCGGGTTCACCGCCACACGCCCGGCCAATGCGCGCGCCTCATCCAGCACCTTGTCGTCCGCGGCGATCTTGTTCACCAAGCCGATGCGTAGCGCCTCCTCGGCGTCGATCGCATCGCCCGTGAGCACAAGTTCGGCCGCGCGCGCCGGGCCCAGCAGCTGCGTTAATATCCACGCGCCGCCGTCCCCGGGAATGATGCCGACCTTGAGGAAGCTCGACGCGACCTTCACCGAAGCGCCGATCACGCGCATGTCGCACAAGGCGGCGATGTCGAGGCCAAGGCCGATGGCGGGGCCGTTGATGGCGGCAATGGTAGCGATTTCGATGTCGGCAAGAGTGCGGATGATGCTCTGGACGCCGCGTCGATAATTGGCGCGCGTCTCCGCTGGCGCGGCGCGCGGGCCGATACCGGAACGCTCGCGAATGGCCTTTAGGTCGCCGCCTGAGCAGAATGCCTTTCCGGCGCCAGTTAGAATCGCGGCGCTGATATCTGAATCGTCGTTGGCGCGGGTAAGGACGGCGACCAAATCGCTGCAATCTTCCAGGGTTGCAATGGCGTTGCGGCTATCAGGCCGGTTCAACGTAATGGTGGCGACGCGGCCGGATTTCTCAAAGCTGGCGAAGGACATGCGACTTACCTCAAGGGTTAGGCGTGGCGGCTTAGACGATCGCCCCGACGGCGACAACTCACTCTTGGGCGTCACCGAGAAGGAAGGCGACCAAAGGCTCGCTCTGCACTTGTTCGCCATCGCGGAGCACATCAAGGCTTCCGGTTCCATCGCGGCCGGCTGTCACCACATAGGTATAGCCCTCGGCGGCGAAGCGGAATTCGGCGCTCTCGCGGCCGAGCGCTTCCTCGCCGCCGCGGGCCTCGGCGGAGAAGGTGGTGCTCAGGCCATTTTCTGACAGCTCGATCGGCCCGGCGCCGGCGGCGTCCGTGAAATTGAACGAGGAATAGATGAGGTCGCCGTCGGCATCCTCGTGGACAACAACGCTCCGGCGGCCCGTGAAGCTGATCAGCCGAGTTCGGGGCAGCCAGCGGCAGGAGATGCGGCGCTCGCCAAGTCGCACCTCGCTGATGCGCAGCGTATACGCCGAGCCCGGCGATTCCAGCATGGCGGGATTGGTTTGGCGTATGGCGCCGGCCTCCACGCCGTTGCGGAGCAACGCGGTGTAGACGCTGCCCATTGCGCCTTCTTCGGCGCCCAATTCATAGGCGCTCCGCTCGACAATGGCGCCATTGGGCTTGTCGTATTCGGTGACGCGGACCCCTGATCCGTCGCGCTCGAATACAAACAAGGCTGGCGCATCGACGCCATCGCAAAGGAACCAGGGGCTCGAAACGGCCGTTGGCGTCTCGGGCGCAGGCGTTGCTGGCGCGGGGCTTTGTCCACAGGCGGACAGGGCGGAGAGCAGAAGGATGAGGAGGCGCATGTACGGCAGTCTAGGCGGGATCGGCGCCGGTTTCGAGACGGCTAAATTCGGGAGCATTGCAGTGCAGCAAAGCGTTCCGACCGGGCAATCAAACTCAGCGCGACCAGCGCCTATTCCCCACCCGCATGATTAGGCTACACCAATCGCGCCGCCGCCGCCCGGGAGTCCCATGCATTCCAATTCGCCTAGCCTCGATTTCGCGCTCGGCGAAAATGCCGACGCGATTCGTGAAACCACTTCGCGCTTCGCAGCGGACCGAATCGCCCCCAAGGCCGCCGAGATTGACGCTACCAACACGTTTCCCCGTGAGCTTTGGCCGGCAATGGGTGCGCTTGGCTTGCATGGCATCACCGTGGCGGAAGCCGATGGCGGCTTGGGAATGGGTTATCTTGAGCACGTCGTGGCGATGGAGGAGGTGAGCCGCGCTTCCGCCTCGATTGGGCTCAGTTACGGCGCGCACTCCAATCTCTGCGTCAACCAAATCCGCCGCTGGGCTAATGAGGAACAGAAGCGCCGCTATCTGCCCAAGCTCATTTCAGGCCAGCATGTCGGCGCGTTAGCGATGAGCGAGGCAGGCGCCGGCTCCGACGTTGTCAGCATGAAGCTCCGTGCCGAGAAGAAGGGCGACCGCTACGTGCTCAGCGGCACGAAATTCTGGATCACCAATGCCCCGCACGCCGACACGCTTGTAGTGTACGCGAAAACCGATCCCGGCGCGGGCTCTGGCGGCATCACCGCCTTCCTGATCGAGAAGGGCATGAGGGGTTTCTCGACCTCGCAAAAGCTCGAGAAAATGGGTATGCGCGGCTCCGACACCGGCGAGCTTGTGTTCGAAGATTGCGATGTGCCCGAAGAAAACGTGATGGGACCGGTCAATGGCGGGGTCGGCGTGCTGATGAGCGGGCTCGATTACGAGCGTGCCGTA
>JANNFH010000066.1:0-11963 GCA_031379565.1 Alphaproteobacteria bacterium | reverse complement strand
GGGGTGTTTATTTCCCCCCCCCCCCCCCCCCCCCCCCCCCCCTGTGGGTCCCCCCCCCTCCCCTTTGTTTGGTCCCCCCCGCCGCCCCCCCCCCCGGGTGGGGGGGGAGGACGCTTTTGCTTCAGAGGGTTTTGCCGCTTCACCTTCATCCACCAGCACCGCGATGGGCGTATTTACTTTCACGCCCTGAGTGCCTTCGGGAACGAGAATTTCCGCCACCACGCCTTCATCGACGGCTTCCACTTCCATGGTTGCTTTGTCGGTCTCGATCTCGGCGATGACTTGCCCCGGCTCGATCCTATCGCCGGCCTTGACGTGCCATTTGGCAAGATTGCCCTCCTCCATCGTCGGCGATAGCGCGGGCATGGTGATCTGGATGCTCATCGGGACGGGCGCTCGCCGGGTTCAAGGGCAACGGCAATAACATCTGGCCGCCAGGGGTGCACAAAAGTGAGATAGGCCAACGCAAAATAGATAAAACCGAGGCCTGCCCAGACGCAGAAGCGTATGATTTCGTCGATGCTGTGTCGCTCACCTAGTAGTGCAAACCCCGCGTTTGGCGATGCGTTGACAAGCAAGGCCCGGCCGGCGGCCGTCAACTCGCCAGCTTGGTCCAGTTCGGCGAGGCGACTGATCAGGCCCACGTGCGTGCCAGCTGCGCCCATCATGACAACGACCAGCATTCCAAGCACCAGCGTAATGAACGCGAAGCTGCCGAGACGCGCCATCAAATTGGCCTCGCCGATGAAATAGTTGAGCGCCACCACATAGGCCGACACGACAGAAAAGATCAGCGACACCCCGATGAGCAAGATGTTGGTGAACTCCACCAACTCAGCGACGACTTCGCCTTCCGTCATGACGATCCCCTATCGGTAGGTCACGGCTTTCGCCGCAGCGACGATTTGCTCAACGCTCGGCAAGGCGAGCGCTTCGAGGTTGGCGGCGTAAGCCAGCGGGGCGTCGACCTGATGCACCCGCATTGGCGGCGCATCGAGGTAATCAAACGCCTCGGCCATGACGCGTGCGCACACTTCCGCGCCGACGCCCGATTGGCCCCAGCCTTCTTCCACCGTCACCAGCCGGTTCGTCTTCTTCACGCTCTCCACAATCGTAGCGCTGTCGAGCGGGCGAAGCGTACGCAAATCGATGACTTCCGCACTGATGCCTTCGCCGGCAAGCTGCTCAGCCGCCTTCAGTGCGTGTGAAACCATCCGCGAATGCGCGGTGATCGTCACATCTGCGCCAGCGCGGCGGATGCGCGCCTTGCCGATCGGCACAATCCAATCTTCGACATCCGGAATCTCGAATTCGTGCCCGTAGAGCATTTCGTGTTCGAGGAATACAACCGGATTAGGGTTGCGGATCGCTGCCTTGAGCAAGCCCTTGGCGTCCTGAGCGTCATACGGCGCGATGACGATAAGGCCGGGGACATGAGAATACCAAGAGGAGTAATCCTGGCTGTGTTGAGCACCGACGCGGCTGGCGGCGCCATTGGGCCCGCGGAACACGATCGAAGATTTGATTTGCCCACCCGACATGTAGAGCGTCTTGGCTGCGGAATTGATGATGTGGTCGATGGCTTGCATCGCGAAATTCCAAGTCATGAACTCGACGATCGGCTTTAACCCCGCCATCGCCGCGCCAACCGCTAAGCCGGCGAAGCCGTGCTCGGTGATAGGTGTATCGACCACGCGCGTGGGGCCAAATTCCTGCAGCAACTCGCGCGAAACCTTGTAAGCGCCCTGATATTCCGCAACTTCCTCGCCGATCAGAAACACGCGTGTATCGCGGCGCATCTCTTCGGCCATCGCATCGCGCAACGCATCGCGCAGCGTTATCTTCACGAACTTGACGCCCGCTGGAACCTCTGACTCGCTTGAAGGTGCGCTCGCCATGCTCCCCCTCGGTGGGGGAGCTGTCTCACGCAGCGAGACTGAGGGGGTGGAAGCGCCGGCTACACGCGCCTCGCTCCGAAGCGGCTGCGCGCCCTCTTCACCGCGCAACATCGCAATCGGCGTATTCACCTTGACGCCTTGCGCGCCCTCATCCACCAGCAGCGCCGACACCACGCCTTCATCGACGGCCTCGACTTCCATCGTCGCCTTGTCAGTTTCGATCTCGGCGATGACTTGGCCAGGCTCGATTTTGTCGCCAACCTTCACCAGCCATTTCGCGAGGTTGCCCTCCTCCATGGTCGGCGACAAAGCGGGCATCAAGATTTGCGTCATCAGACAAGCACACCGAACAGGGTCAGGAAGATCAAGATACATCCTGCGAGGGCGACGGCCCAGGCGAGCGTGCGCGCGAACGGAATGCCGACCAGATAAGTTATTCCATGCGCGATGCGGCCGTAAAAGAACAGCCTGGCGCCAAGCGCGGTCCAGTCATTGGAGATTTGGGTAAGCGCCGCGATCAGCACGAGCGGCGCGAACAGCCAAAGGCCCTCGCGCAAATTATCGACCGCGCGTTTGCTGCGCGCCTGGAACACCGACGGCTCCTTCAGATGGTCGCGGTTGCCGGCCATCGGCACGAGCCCCTGCGCCCTGATGCCCGACGCGCCTTGGATGGCCACCATCACCAACAGCAACGCGATTGAATAGGCCAGCAGGCGCAGTTCTATACTCATGAATATTCCCCTAAGCGTCGATGTAGATATCCGTCATCAATTCACGCGGGTCGGGCTCGGGGCTCGCTTGGGCGAATTCCGCGCTGTCTGTGACGACCTTGCGGATCTCGCGGTCGATTTCCTTCAGCGCTTCTTCGTCGGCATGGCCCGCGTCCACGATCAGCTTCCTCACATGGTCGATCGGATCGCGCTTGGCTTTCATGTCATCGACTTCTTCCTTGGCGCGGTATTTCGCTGGGTCCGACATCGAATGACCGCGGTAGCGGTAGGTTTTCATCTCCAACAGCGTTGGCCCTTCGCCGGCCCGCGCACGCGCCACCGCCCGCAGGCCCGCATCCTTCACCGCAAGCACATCCATGCCGTCGACCTCTTCGCCAGGGATGTTGAAGCTGATGCCGCGTTTGTACAGGTGAGTTTCCGAGCTGGAACGCTGAATCGAAGTGCCCATCGCGTATTGATTATTCTCGACCACGAACACGACCGGCAGCTTCCACAAGCTCGCCATGTTGAAGCTTTCATAGACTTGGCCTTGGTTGGCAGCGCCATCACCAAAATAGGTCAGGCAAACCTTGCCGTCCTTGCGGTAGCGATTGGCGAAGGCGAGCCCCGCGCCAAGCGAAACCTGCGCGCCAACAATGCCGTGCCCCCCGAAGAACGCCTTCTCGGTGCTGAACATATGCATCGAACCGCCTTTGCCCCGCGAATAGCCGTCGCGGCGCCCAGTGAGTTCGGCCATAACTCCGTTGGCGCTCATGCCGGCCGCTAGCATGTGGCCATGGTCGCGATAGCCAGTGATGACCTGGTCGCCGTCCTTCAGCGCGGCCTGCATGCCGACGACGACGGCTTCTTGGCCGATATAAAGGTGGCAGAAGCCGCCAATCAAACCCATGCCATAAAGCTGGCCGGCGCGCTCCTCGAAGCGGCGGATCAGCAGCATGTCGTGGTAATATTGGAGCAGCTCGTCCTTGCTCGCCTCGCCAGCGTGAGCGCCGTTGGCCGTAATCGCGGCGCCATTCGCCATTTTGTTCTCCGCCGCGGTGGGGGGCGACACGCGCCCTTGCCTTCGTGTTATCTGCTTGCGCCACGCCTTGCCAGTTCGGTCTGGCGGGCGCGTAGGGAAAGCAAGGGAGTCCCTCTCCCCTGGCAAGGGGGGAAGGTGTCGGCGAAGCCGACCGATGAGGGGGCGGCGCGAGGTTAGCCGCTAATCCAACACGAACACGATCTCGTCGCGGTCGCCGGCCGCCAGCAGGACGCGGGCACGCTCGTTGAGATAGTCGAGATCGAGCGATTCCGGGCGCAGCCGGGCTGCGCGCGCTTCAAGGGCCCCGCGCTCCGCGGCAAGATCCGCAAGACGGCCCTCAAGGGTGCGCTCCTGCGCCTGCAAATCGACAAACGCTACCAGCCCCTGGCGTCCCGTGACCGCGTGCGCGCCCAGGTAGAGGATCGCCGCCCCCAACCCGATGCTCACTGCCATGGACCCTTGCTTCGCCATCGTTGCGTCCTCGAAAGAGGCGGCAAGATGAGTCCTGGTGCTTAATGAAATATTTACGGAATCAGAGGCTTGCGGAACAAACCGAGTCCAAAGAATTGTTCTGAATCAGCTATTTAGAAAAGCGCCCCAAGATGTGGCGTGAGCCCCGCTCGCCGGACTCCATATCGGGTGGCGGTTCTGGTGCGAAAATATTTTTGCATTGATGATGGAAAAAGCCAGCAAATGTACGTCCGAACAGCCGCCCTCCCTGACCTTCCCGCATTGTGCGCCCTGATAGAGAGCGCCTTTCGCGGCGACAGCGCCAAGCGCGGCTGGACCCACGAGGCCGATTTGCTGGGTGGTCAGCGTACCGATTTGGAAGCGCTGCGCGAGATCGTGAGCGACCCGCGGCAGATCATCATCCTGGCCGAAACAGGTAGCGCGCTGGTCGGCTGCGTCGCGGTCACCGACTTGGGCGAACGGAACGGCTTGCGCACGGGTTACCTCGGCATGTTAACCGTCGCGCCGGAACGTCAGGGCGGAGGTTTAGGCCGCAGACTTGTCGCCGTCGCCGAAGCCCACGCCCGCGACGCCATCGGCGCCGACATCATGGAGATGAGCGTTATAAGCCGGCGCACCGAACTGATCGATTGGTATCTGCGCCAAGGCTATGCCGAGACCGGCCGTGAAAAGCCCTTCCCGCTCGACGATCCCCGCTTCGGCGTGCCGAAGACACGCGATCTCAAGTTCGTCGTGCTCGAGAAGCGGTTGCGTTAGCGCCTTCGCATCTGCGCCATCGCGCAAGCGTGATCGATCTCGCGTCCTCGTGATTGGTTGAACGCCTGCCGCCGGGTGATGCTCGTTGGCGGATAGGAGCTCCCATGACCCTTGCCTGGTCGGAAAATGAACCGCGGTCCTTTGGCGTACGCGGGCGTTTGGTCGCCTTTGGCTTGGCAGCCTTCGCCTGCCTTGGCCTCACTTATCTCGCGGTCACCCAGCGCTTTGAAGGGATGGCCGATATGTTTAGCGATGCAAGCTCGGTGAGCGTGATCGTTGAAGACGATCCGCCCAAGCCGCCGCCGATCGTGCGCCCACCGCCGCCCGCGCCGCCTCTTCAAACGCAAGCGCACATCGACGCTACGGCGCCGCCCACAATGACGACCGAGATCATCATGCCGCTGGAACCCGTCGCTCCGGGGCCGGTCTATATCGACGCGACTTTCATTCAGCGCCCAAGCGGTCGCGACTTCGAGCGCTATTTTCCCCGCCGCGCGCTTGAGCGCGGCATCAGCGGGCGTGTCGTGCTCGATTGCCGCGTGGCGGAAAATGGCGGCATCGCTTGCGCTGTTGATTCCGAGGACCCCGCCGGGTGGGGCTTTGGGGACGCCTCATTGCGCGCCGCACAGGAATTTCGCGTCGCGCCGGCCACCGCCGAAGGGCATCCCACCTCTGGCGGTCGCTTGCGCGTGCCGATGACTTGGCGCGTAAACTAGCGCACTTTAATCGTCCCGGCCCCGGCATAGCTCGCCTGATCGTCCAGCAGCTCCGCGATGCGGATCAGCTGGTTGTATTTTGCTGTCCGGTCCGAGCGCGCCAATGAGCCGGTTTTGATCTGGCCGCAATTGGTCGCAACCGCGAGGTCAGCGATGGTGCAATCTTCCGTCTCGCCCGAGCGATGGCTCATCACCGCGGAATAACCGCTCCGCTGCGCCAAATCGACGGTATCGAGCGTTTCAGTCAGCGTGCCGATCTGGTTGACCTTTATCAGTATCGAATTGGCGAGCCCCTTTTCGATTCCCATGCCCAGGCGCTTGGAATTGGTGACGAAGAGATCGTCGCCCACCAATTGGCAGCGCGCGCCCAGCAGATCGGTGAGCGCTTTCCAGCCCTCGAAATCATCTTCCGACATGCCGTCTTCGATGGAGAGGATCGGATAGCGCGAAACGAGGTCAGCCAGGAATTTCGCGTTGGCTTCCGGGGCGAGCGACTTGCCCTCGCCTTCCATTTCGTACTTGCCTTTTTTGAAGTATTCCGTGGCCGCGCAATCGAGCGCCAGCGCGATGTCTTCGCCTGCCTTGTAGCCGGCTTTCTCGATCGCTTTCATGATGAAGCCCAAGGCTTCCTCGGCGCTCTTCAGATTGGGCGCAAAGCCGCCTTCGTCGCCGACATTGGTGGAATGGCCGGCATCCTTCAGCTGTTTGCGCAGCGTGTGAAAGACTTCCGAACCCATGCGCACGGCGTCGGCGATCGACTCCGCGCCAACCGGCATGATCATGAATTCTTGGATGTCGATCGGGTTGTCGGCGTGGGCGCCGCCATTGACGATGTTCATCATCGGGCACGGCAACACCCGTGCCTGCACGCCGCCGAGATAGCGATAAAGCGGCTGGCCCGCGCTTTCCGCCGCCGCCTTGGCGACGGCCAGCGAGACGCCGAGAATGGAATTGGCCCCGAGCCGCGATTTGTTGGCCGTGCCGTCAAGCTCGATCAGCATCTGGTCGATACGGCGCTGATCTTCCGAATCCATGCCCAGCACTGCGCTGGCGATCTCGCCGTTGACGGCATCGACCGCTTCGCGCACGCCCTTGCCGAGATAACGCTTGGGATCGCCGTCGCGTTTCTCAACCGCTTCGTGCGCGCCGGTGGAGGCGCCGGAAGGCACGGCGGCCCGGCCCATGGCGCCGTCTTCCAGGATCACATCGACTTCGACCGTCGGATTGCCGCGGCTGTCGAGAATCTCACGGCCTCTGATGTCGGCGATGCCCGTCATGGGGGTTCTCATGGCAAGGAAAAATGGACCCGGCCTTTGGAGACTGGCGCGCCAGAAAAGGCAAGCCGCAGCGGAGCAAAGCTGAGGCCCGCGCCCTAAGCGCAGCCTTCGACGTACAGGATCGAGCTGCTGCCCGCGTGCATGATTGTCACCAGGCCGTCTTGGCCGATCTCGAAGCGGTAGCCAGCCTTGTCCGGATCGGTCCACACAACCAGATCGTGCGCCGGCGGAACGTCGTAATGAGCGGGCTCTTCGATCGCGTTCGGGTAGGCTGTGCGAATTTGGGCGTCGGTCGAGCCGATGCCTACGCCTTCTGGCGTCCGCGCCGTGGCCGGCGCGGCGAACGAAACGCGCGTCACGCGGTTTTGCTCGGCCATGAAAGAGCCTTGTGGTTCGCGCGGGCCGGGGTCGATCGCGAAGGTGCGGCAGGCGTTTGGATCGTTAATCGCCTCGTCGAGTTGCAGCTCATGGCCGAGAGCGGCGACGGCTTCTTCAAGCGTCATGCCGACGCGCACGCCGCCATATCCTTCGGGGGTCACACTCGCCTCAGCCTCAGCCTCAGCGTCAGCCTGCGTTGGCGCCGGCGCGTCCACAGCCGGCGGCTCGCAGGCGCACATCAGTGCGGCACAAACGAGCGCGAAGCCTAGGCGCGGGCTCAATCTTCTCTCGGCTTAAGCACTTGCTTGCCGCGATAGCGCCCGCTCTTCAGATCGATGTGGTGGGGACGGCGCAATTCACCGCTTTCCGCGTCCTCGACATAGGTGTTCTTGGGCAGCTTATCGTGCGAGCGGCGCATGCCGCGCTTGGACGGCGTGGTTTTTCGCTTCGGGACGGCCATGGCCGGAAATCTCCAGACCCCCAGCGTTTTGGGGAAGCCGTGCTGATAAAGGATAGCCGCAGCCGCAGCAAGGGCGTCCGCCGCCCCGAGCGTTGAACGGGCTGACCCTATTGGTGGTGAAGGTCGCCCCCAGAGGACAGCGAGACGCGCCCCAAGCGCCCCTCGCCCTCGACCCGCACGTCCGCCCCGCTCGACGCATCGACGTCGGCGCTGGTCTGGGCAAACACCGCAGCGTTAGCGCCCGATGAAGCGTCCACCGCCACATTGTCGCAGCGCAGGCCCAAGGCCCGCACCTCCGCCCCGCTTGAGCTTTCGACGCTCAGCGTGCGGCAGGCGCCGTTGATGTCGATGGAGCTGCCCGAGGAAGCATCCAGCTTCAGAGCTTCCGCTTGGATATCCCGCGCGACCACTTCAACCCCGGCTTGCGATTCAATGGCGCGCAAAGAAGGCAGCGTAACTCGCACATTGGCGTCCTGGCCAAAACCAAACCAATTGTGCGGCGTCGCTAGCACCAGCACGCCATTCCGGACAAGCGCTTCGACACGTTCCACGCGCGGCCCAGTGATCTCGACCGCAAATTGGGGGCCCTGCTCGATTTGCACGCTGAGCCGACCCGAGGCGTCGATAGCGTCAAAGCCGGAGAGATCGCGCGTCTCAGCAAAGGCCGGCGTGGGCAACCCCAACCCCGCCGCCGCGAGAATGTAGTGTAATCTCATCCTCATCACCCTTTCTTGAAATCTATTTGTCCGCCCATGCTGGCGTGAGCGTCGCGGTGTTCGGGTTGGCCGCTGACGTCGATCGTGCCGCCCATCGAGGCGGACGCGTTCACCGTATCGGTGGCGTGAATTTCAACGGTTCCTCCCATCGAAGCGTTCGCATCCGCGCGTGAGCAATCAAGGCCGCCCGCGTCGATGACCCCGCCCATCGAAGCGCGCACGCCAAGCTCGGTGCAGGCGCCGGCGATTTCGAGCGTCGCGCCTTGAGTGGCCGCGAGCGAAAGCGTCCCGACCCGCACGTGCGCGGCGCTCACTTGCGCGCCTTGGGACGCGGTGACATCGAGCTGACGCGACTCAATCGCCTGCGCACGCATCCCCACGCCGGAGGACGCCGACAGTGCCTCAAGCTGCGGCAGCGTGACATGCACAATGGCGTCCGGCCCGCGCCCGAAATTGAGCCAGCCGCGCCGCGAAATCCGCAGCCATCGCCCGTGCACATCGGTGAGAATTTGGTCAGCGTCGCGGCCCTCAACGGTGACGGCGAATGCCGGCCCCTGGCTCACCTCGACCTGAATCCCGCCGCTGGCGGCCACCGAAGTGAAGCCGTTAAGCGCCCTGGTCTCCGCCGACGCCGGGGCGACCGCCATCAACATCAGCGCCAGCGGCGCAATCAAAAAGCGCATAAAAATCCCTCCACAAGCGAACGTGGAGGCCGCCTAGCCCCCTCGCTTGGTCGGTAGATGCCGGGGAACGGCCGTGTGGATGCATCGTGCTGACGCTGGTGCGTACGACATTAGCAGAATGCCCCTCCTCCCCCTTGCGGGAAGGAGATCGAGGAGGGGGCGCAAGCGCCAACCTCAGCGAACGCTGGCGCCGCCACCCCCACCCTGCCCTCCCCGCGAGGCGTTGGCGCGTTGGCGGTAAGTTCAGGGTGTCGCCCCGGGAATCCCCATCGCGCTCCGCGCGTCCCATCAACGACGCTCCGCGTAAGCCTGTCGCAATCTATCCAAGGTCGGGTCCGCAATCACGCACGCTCGTTCCACTCCTAGGGTTTCAAAGCACTTCGCAATGAAGGGTGCTGACGAGCCATCACGGCCATAAATTCGTTTTCTGGTTTGAAGGAACGACGCGCGGTTCACTTTTTCCACCAGAGTTTCGGGCTCGATCGCGCTCAGCACTCGGACTATTTCCGGTTCTCGCACCGCGTAGAACACATGCCTCGGAGATAGAGGTAGGGCTATGATCAAATGCGGATCGTCTATTCCCCCTTCGTAGATGCAGGGCTCACGGAGATCAACAATGCAGGAACTCTCTCGGGTAGACCGCGAACGTTCCAGTGCAATTGCGTTATTTTTTCTCCGATCTCTTCGTGGTCCACCAGTCTTGGAAACCACTGGAAAACCACTTCATCAACCAATCCAGGAAATGCACATTCAGTGAATTGCAAGAGGTTCGGCGGCGATTCCAAACCCGTTAGTTCACAATATTGAGCGGGATCATCGTCAAGCAGCTTCCGAAGATGTTCGCCTGCCGCGATTTTAAGGGCCTCGACAATGTGCGGCTGCCGCATCCGAAGAGACATCAAAAAGCGCGCCCAATCGGACCGTTCCGTGACATCTAGAGCGCCCAGGTCACCCTGCAAAAATCTCGCTGCTACTAGGGCAGCGCGATCGTCAACTGACTGGAAGAATCTCTGCTCCACCCACTGTCGCATTTCGTCCGGGACGAATGGTGCGCGAAATGCCCAAAGGTCCGGTTCGAAACCGGTTCCGCGCGGTGAGAGGCGGGATTCTGGAACCGTGTTTAGGTCAAGTCGATAAACTTGGATTTTGCCGTCGATCGCGTCTGCCCAGGCTCGCAAAAGGAATTGAGGAATGAAGTGATGGTCCAAGTTCCTACACCAACCTGCTCTGCTCCACCGCCGCGCCAACAAAGCTCGCGAACAGCGGGTGCGGCTCAAACGGCCGGCTTTTTAGCTCTGGGTGAAACTGCACGCCGATGAACCAAGGGTGATCAACGCGCTCGACGATTTCCGGCAACACCCCGTCCGGGCTCATTCCCGAAAATTTCAGCCCCGCCGTTTCGAGTTTTTCGCGGTAGCGCGTGTTCACTTCATAGCGATGGCGGTGGCGTTCGGAGATAAACGTATCACCATAAATCGCGGCGACGCGGCTCTCTGGTTCGAGCACCGCGTCATAGGCCCCGAGCCGCATGGTGCCGCCCAGATCGCCTTGGGCTTGGCGCTTCTCAAGCTCGTTGCCCTTCAGCCATTCCGTCATCAAGCCGACCACGGGATGCTTGGCCGCGCCAAACTCCGATGAACTCGCGCCCTTCAATCCTGCCTGATTGCGCGCCGCTTCGATGCAGGCCATCTGCATGCCAAAGCAGATGCCGAAGAACGGCACGTTGTGCTCGCGCGCGAACGTCACCGCGGCGATCTTGCCTTCTGCGCCGCGCTCGCCGAAGCCGCCGGGAACAAGAATGGCGTGAACGCCGTGCAAATCCTGATGCCAGGCCTCGCCGCGTTCTTCGAACTTCTCGCTTTCGACCCAGCGGATATCGACGCGCACGTTGTTGGCCACACCGCCATGGTGCAGCGCCTCGATCAGCGATTTGTAGGCGTCTTTCAGTTCCGTATATTTTCCAACCACCGCGATGGTCACTTCGCCATCGGGAGACTTCATCCGTTTGACGATGGTTTCCCACTTCGCCAAATCAGGTTGCGGCGCGATGGTCACGCCGAAATGCCTAAGCAATTCGGTGTCGAAGCCGGCGGCATGATAAGCGTGTGGCGCCTCGTAGATGGTTTGCAGGTCGCGCGCCTCGATCACCGCGCTTTCGCGCACGTTGCAGAACAGCGCGATTTTTTTCTTTTCATCTTCAGGGATTGGCCGGTCGCAGCGGCAGAGCAGCAGGTTGGGCTGAATGCCGATCGAGCGTAGTTCTTTGACGCTATGCTGGGTCGGCTTGGTTTTCATCTCGCCAGCGGAGGGGATGTACGGCAGCAGCGTCAGATGCACGAACGCGGCCTGTTGCGGTTCGAGCTCCTGGCCCAATTGACGGATAGCTTCGAAGAACGGCAGCCCTTCGATGTCGCCGACGGTGCCGCCAATTTCGCACAACACGAAATCGGCGCCGCCATGATCGGAGAGCACGAATTCCTTGATCGCATTGGTCACGTGGGGAATGACCTGCACCGTCGCGCCAAGATAATCGCCGCGCCGTTCCCTATTGATGATGTCCTGGTAGATCCGCCCGGTGGTTATGTTGTCCGCCTGCGTGGCCGAGACGCCAGTGAAGCGCTCGTAATGCCCAAGATCGAGATCGGTCTCGGCGCCATCGTCGGTGACGAACACTTCGCCGTGTTGATACGGGCTCATCGTGCCCGGATCGACATTGAGATAGGGATCAAGTTTACGCAGGCGGACCTTGTAGCCACGCGCTTGCAGCAAGGCGCCTAGAGCGGCGGAGGCGATGCCCTTCCCTAAGGAAGAGACCACCCCGCCGGTGATGAACACATAGCGCGCCATTCAAATTCC
>JANNFH010000047.1:0-2042 GCA_031379565.1 Alphaproteobacteria bacterium | reverse complement strand
CCGATGCGGCCGAGGAACAAATCCGCCAGGTTTTGTACGGCACCCATTCTCCGCTGAACCTGACCGCGGTGGAGGCGATGGAGATGTACCTGTATGATGCGGATATCAACCAGGGCATGGCGGAACGCCGCAACGGATTTGATGCGTGGGTGCTGGCGAATGTGGGAATCCCTCGCGCGCAAGCCCTGACCGAAGGACCCTATCTTTACGAACCGCGCATTTTTCTCCGCGGGAATCCGACCCGTCCGGGACCACCGGTCAACCGCGGCACGGTGCAAATCCTCGCGCGCGATGCGGGCGGATTCAAAAATGAGAGTGGCCGCCTTGGATTGGCTCGCGCCATCACCAGCCCAACAAATCCGCTCACCGCCCGGGTGTTGGTCAACCGGGTGTGGGCGGATTATTTTGGGCAGGGCCTGGTCACCACTCCCAGCGACTTCGGCTTGCGCGCCGATCCGCCGTCGCACCCCGAACTACTGGATTACCTCGCCGCCCGGTTCATGGAAGAGGGTTGGTCGTTAAAAAAACTGCAGCGACTCATCGTAACTTCCAACACCTACAAGCAATCCTCGGAAATCCAGGCGACGGGTCTGAAGAAAGACCCGGGAAATCGGTGGCTTTGGCGCATGGCTCGGCGGCGTCTCTCGGCGGAGGAAATGCGTGACTGCATGTTGCAGGCGAGCGGCGTGCTGGATTTGAAAATGGGCGGTCGCCCGGTTGCCTTCACCGATCCCAAAAACTATCGTCGGAGCATTTACGGCCTGATTGACCGCCAGCAGATTCCGTCGATGCTCACGACCTTTGGTTTTCCTTCGCGCGATGTGCACAGTCCCGGGCGCCATGCCACCCTGGTGCCGCAACAGATGCTGTTCCTGATGAACCATCCCTTTGTGATGGATTCCGGGGTGCGGGTGGCGCAACGCGCCAAGGGAGATCGAACCATGCCGGACCAGGTGCGCGCGATTTATCGTTTCATTCTGTTGCGCGCGCCCAGCGATTCGGAACTGCGATCGGCTTTACAAAATGTCGATTCCGGAGGATCGTTGGAGGAGATGGCGCAAGCCTTGTTCATGTCGAATGAATTTAGCTATCTGGATTAAAGCATGAGGAATCCATTGGCTCAAGCTGCGGCTTTGCCCGTCTTCACCCGGCGGGAAGCGCTGCGGCGGGTCGGCATGGGCTTCGGCAGCGTGGCCCTGGCACCGTTGCTCCAGCAAGCCGGTTTGGCTGCGCCCGCAGCCACCCCCGTCAGCCCGCTCTCCCCCCGGGCACCCCATTTCAAACCCCGCGCCAAACGGGTCATTCACATTTTCCTGAATGGAGGGGTTTCCCATGTCGATACCTTTGATCCCAAACCGGCGCTGCAAAAGTACGCGAAACAACTTCTTCCCACCGGCAACCTGCCCACGGAGCGGCCGACGGGAGCCGCGTTCCCTTCGCCCTTCGCTTTCAAGAAATACGGGCGCAGCGGGACAGAAGTCAGCGAGATATTTCCGTGGACGGCCGAGTGTGTTGATGATCTCGCGGTCATCCGATCGATGCACGCGGACATCCCGAATCACGAGCCCTCGTATTTTCTGATGAACTGCGGCGAGGCGCGCCAGCCACGCCCGAGCATGGGGGCTTGGGTCACTTACGGTTTGGGGTCGGAGAACCAAAATCTGCCCGGCTTTGTGGTCATGTGTCCCGGGGGGCAACCCGCCCAAGGGATCGAAAACTGGCGCGCGGGATTTCTGCCGAGTGTTTTTCAAGGCACCTACATCGATTCCCAACACCAGGAAATCGAGAAACTGATCGAGAACATCCGCAATCCAAAATTATCGCCCGAAAAACAGGCCCGCCAACTGGCCTTGCTGCGGCAAATCAACCGCGCGCATCAGGAGTCACGGCAGGACACGCAATTGGAATCACGCATCCAGGCGTTCGAGCTGGCGTCCAAAATGCAGTTGGAAGCCACCGATGCCTTCGACACCCGTCGCGAGCCGCAATCGATTCTCGATTTATACGGTCCCGGCGTGCAGGCGAGGCAACTGCTCATCGCG
>JANNFH010000043.1:0-2416 GCA_031379565.1 Alphaproteobacteria bacterium | reverse complement strand
CAATGGCAACACGGCGGACTTCACGGTCGGCAGCTTCGGTTATCGGCGAACGCTGTTTTCGGGCGGACAAGCACTGGCAAATGGAAATCTGATGGGGGTCCTGGAAATCGGCCAGGGCAACGGTCCGTGGGTCTATCCGGAGCGGCTGCGCAAGCTGAACGGACTGGTGCGCTACGCGCAGGGCGATGAGCGCAACGGTTTCAGCCTCACTGCGATGGGCTATAGCTCCCGCTGGAATTCCACCGACCAGATTCCGTTGCGCGCGGCAAGCGACGGCACCCTGCCGCGCTTTGGCGCCATCGATCCCACCGATGGCGGGCGTTCGTCGCGCCACAGCCTTTCGGCGCGCTGGGCGCAGAGCGACGCTTCGACGACTACACGCGCCAGCGCCTACGTCGTGCGTTCGCGGCTCAACCTGTACTCGAATTTCACGTATTTCCTGAATGACCCGGTGAACGGCGACCAGTTCGAGCAGGTGGATCGACGTATGTTGAGCGGCGGCGACGCGTCACGCAGCTGGAAGACGCAGTTCAACGGCCGCGAGATCGAGCACACCGCCGGCATCAGCCTGCGCAACGACAATATCTCCCAGGTCGGCCTGTTCAACGCCACGGCACGCGTGCGCACCCGCACGGTACGCGACGATTCGGTGCAGCAGAGCAGCGCCGGCCTGTACTACCAGAACTCGATACCGTGGTCGGAAAAACTGCGCACGCTGATCGGCATTCGCGGCGATGGCTACCGCTTCCGCGTGAATAGCGACAATGCCGCGAATTCCGGCTAGGCGCGCGACTCGCTGCTCACTCCGAAGTTCAGCATGGTGCTGGGCCCCTGGTCCGACGTCGAGTACTTCGCCAATGCCGGCCACGGCTTCCACAGCAACGACGCGCGCGGCGCCACCATCAGCGTGGATCCGGCGACCGGCGCGCCGGCCGACCGCGTCAAACCGCTGGTGCGCGCGATCGGATCGGAGCTGGGCGTGCGTGCAGCGCCATTCAAGGGCTTCCAGACGTCCGTCGCGTTGTGGCGGCTCGACCTCGCCTCCGAACTTATTTTTGCCGGCGATGCAGGCACCACCGAAGCGAGCCGACCCAGCCGACGCCAGGGGATCGAGTGGGCGAACTACTACCGCCCGTTCGGCACGGTGAGCTTCGATTTCGACCTGACACTGTCCAAGGCGAGCTTCAGGAACGACGATCCCGCGGGCAGTTTCATTCCGGGCTCCGCCGACCGGACTTTCTCGGGCGGCGTCACGTTCGGCGAAAAGGAAGGCTGGAGCGGCGGCGTGCGCCTGCGCTATTTCGGTCCGCGGCCGCTGATCGAGGATGGCTCACAGAAATCCAGCTCGTCGACGCTGGTCAACGCGAAGCTCGGCTACGCGGTCAACAAGCAGTTCAAGCTCCGCGCCGAGGTGTTGAACCTCTTCAACCGGAAGGTTGACGACATTACTTACTTCTACGCCTCGCGCCTGCAAGGCGAACCTGCTGCGGGCATCGAGGACAAGCACTTCCACCCAGCCGAGCCGCGGAGCCTGCGGCTCTCGGCGGTACTTGATTTCTAGCGTGGCGAGATCTTCTCCAGGCCGCGCAATTTCGCGCCAGGTTTAATACCGCGCTGCGCGAACCAGCCCTTGTTCATCTCCAGCGCATAGCGGGCGGGGCGCGTCGCGCAATGCGACTGCTCGCTGTGCGGCTGCATGTCGGCGATATTGATGATTGTGCCGGCCTCGTCGATAAAGGCGACCGAGAGCGGGATCAGGGTGTTCTTCATCCACATGCAGTGCGTGGCATTTTCCTCGAACACGAACACCATGCCCGAGCCCTGCGGCATCGACTTGCGGTGCATCAGGCCTTCCATGCGCGCACCCATGCTGTCGGCAAGCTCGGCACGGATGAGGTGCATACCAGTGCCGAGCTGAACCACCGGCAACTCCGCCCGTGCCGCTCCGGAAAGCAACAACGCCAGCAGGAGAAAAAGTCTGTTCATGGCCGCAGAAATGAAAAAGGCAGGGACAAGCCCTGCCTTTTCGTTACGCAAAGACGGACGATTACTTCTTCTCGGCCTTCTTCTCCATCTTCTCGGCCTTCTTCTCCATCTTCTCGGCCTTCTTCTCCATCTTGTCGGCCTTCTTCTCCATCTTGTCGGCCTTCTTCTCCATCTTGTCGCCCTTCGCAGCAGCGTGCGAGGCGGCAACCGCGTTAAAACTCACAGCCGCGAACATGGCGGCGACGATCATCGAAAGCAGCTTGGTCATCTCTATCTCCTGGTATAGGTATGTTTAAACGGGGTGACCTAACGAGTTGCCTCCGAGCCTCCCCGTGCCAAAAAACGCACGAAGCGCCTGATGGTTGACCGTTCCTCCCGGTTGACCCCGTTTTCGCCTCCCTGCACGCAGGTTTTCCCACGCAAGCCATTG
>JANNFH010000006.1:0-8056 GCA_031379565.1 Alphaproteobacteria bacterium | reverse complement strand
GCTGGCCGAAGCGATGAGAGGCACGGCCGAGCGGTTCGATCTGCTGGCTTCAATCGCGCCGCCTGAATTTCCCGGTGGTGCTGCGCTGCGAGCGCCGCTCTACCTGCTCGGCATGCTTTATTATGCGCTTCGCGATCGGCTTTAAGAATTGGCGAATGAGGCCGCTTTTCGCGCCAAGGCTTCGATCGCGCTCCAATCGCCCGCGCGCATTTTGTCGGCGGGTGTAATCCACGATCCCCCGACGCAAGCGACGTTCTTCAGGGCAAGGTATTCGCTCACCTTCTCCGGCCCGATGCCCCCGGTCGGGCAAAACAGTGCCCCCGGCAATGGCGCGCCCAGCGCTTTCAGCGCCGCCACGCCGCCCAATTGCTCGGCTGGGAAAAACTTGAAGCAGCGATAGCCGCGCTCCAGCCCCAACATCAGCTCGCTCGCCGAGGCGATGCCCGGAATCAACGGGATCGGCCCGTTGCGACCAGCGGCCAGCAATTCCGGCGTTGCGCCCGGCGACAGCGCATAGCGCGCGCCCGCGGCGGCGGCGGCGAGTAAATCGGCTGCGTTCAGCACCGTGCCGGCGCCGACGACAAGCTCCGGGACTTCGCGCGCCATGATCTCGATCGCTTTCAGCGCTGCGGAGGTGCGCAGGGTGATTTCCGCCGTTCGCACCCCGCCAGCCGCCAGCGCCCTGGCCAGGGGCGCCGCGATCGCGGCGTCCTCGATCACGACCACTGGCACGACCGGGGTCAGGCGCAGCACGTCCTCAGGATTGAGCATTTCAGGCATGGCCGGCACATTCCTTGGGCAGGCGCCGCGCGCAGGCGCGAATCGCGGCAAATCGAGCCATTGTACAGCGCGCGCCCTGTTTGCGCTGGGGCGCGAACGCTAGTTTGGTCCAGTCATTATGGCTGAATTCGTTCCTGTCCCACCGTTCGATCTGGTTGTCTTCGGGGCGACCGGTGATTTGTCGCTGCGCAAGCTGTTTCCGGCCCTGTTGCACCGATTTATCGATGGCCAGATACCAGCGCAGTCACGCATCATCGGCACGGCCCGCTCGGAGCTGGATTCCGCCGGCTTCCGCGCCATGATCCGGGAGGGCCACGCCAAGTTCGCGCCCGGCACGCATGTCGACGGAAAGAAGTGCGATGAATTCCTGTCATGCGTCGAATATGTAAAACTCGACGCCACGCAGCCGCAACCGGCCTGGGCGCCGATGCTGGAGACGATGGCGAACGGCAAAGGCAAGGCACGCATCTTCTATCTCGCTACCGCGCCCTCTTTGTTCGTGCCAATCGCCCAACGCCTTGCCGAGACCGGCCTAGCCACGCCCGAAGCGCGCATTGTGCTGGAGAAACCGATCGGCCGTGACCTCGCTTCCGCGCGCGCGATCAATGACGGTGTGGGCGCTGTATTCGACGAAGGCCACACCTTCCGCATCGATCATTATCTCGGCAAGGAGACCGTGCAAAATCTCTTGGTGCTGCGCTTCGCCAACATGCTGATCGAACCGATCTGGTCACGCGCCTACATCGACCACGTGCAGATCACCGTGGCTGAGGAGATCGGCGTCGAAGGCCGGGGCGATTATTACGATAAGGCCGGCGCGCTGCGGGATATGATGCAGAACCACATCCTGCAATTGCTTTGTCTGGTAGCGCTTGAGGCTCCGTCATCCATGGATGCTGACGCCATTCGCGCGGAAAAACTGAAAGTGCTTTCCTCGCTCGAACGCATCAAGCCGGGCGACGCCACGGTGAAATCCGTGCGCGGCCAGTATCGCGCCAAGCATGGCGCAGTTGGCTATGGCGATGAGCTTGGCAGAAGTTCGCGGACGGAGACGTTCGTCGCCATCAAGGCGGAAGTGAACAATTGGCGCTGGGCCGGCGTGCCGTTCTATCTACGCACCGGAAAGCGCATGAAGTCGCGCCGCTCCGAGATCATCGTGCAATTCAAGCGGCCGCCGGTCACGCTGTTCGGAGAAGGCGGCGATACGCCGGACCGTTTGGTGCTGAGGTTGCAGCCGGATGAAGCGGTCAATCTTTGGCTCAACGTGAAGGAGCCCGGCCCTGGCGGGCTGCGGGTGAAGCAGGTGCCGCTCAATCTGAGCTACGCCGACCTCACCGTGCGCTACCCCGATGCCTATGAAAGACTGTTGATGGACGTAGTTCGCGGCAATCTCGCTCTGTTCATGCGCCGTGATGAAGTCGAGGCGGCCTGGACCTGGGCGGACGCGCTGCTCGAAGCGTGGGAGCAGGAGGGCTCTAGCCCGCTGCCTTACGATTCGGGAACCGATGGCCCGCTTGCCTCTGCATTGTTGATGGATCGCGACGGTCGCGCCTGGTGGGATCCGGAATGAGCGCAATGAATCCCACCGTCGAAGCCGTCACCGATCGCATCATCCGGCGTTCCGCTAAGCGCCGGCGCCGCTATCTCGATCTCATCGAGGCCTACGACGCCAGTGTGCCCGCGCGCACGCGCGTGTCGGAGCCAAATCAAGCGCACAATTCCGCGGCGTGTCCTGCCCACGACAAGCAGATGCTGCTCGGCGGCAAATGGCCCAATATTGGCATCGTCACAGCTTACAATGACGTGCTCTCCGCGCACCAACCCTACGAAGGATATCCTGCGTTGATCCGCGACGCCGCGCGCAAGGCGGGCGCCGTCGCGCAAGTGGCGGGCGGCGTTCCGGCGATGTGCGATGGCGTCACCCAGGGTTTCGCCGGCATGGAAATGTCGCTGTTTTCGCGCGATGTGATCGCGCTCTCGACGGCGGTGGCCCTATCGCACGCGACATTCGACGCCGCGCTGTTGCTCGGGATTTGCGACAAGATTGTCCCAGGTCTTCTTATCGGCGCGCTACGTTTTCCCTATCTGCCGGTGATCTTCGTGCCGGGCGGACCGATGCCGTCGGGCTTGCCCAACAAGGAAAAGGCCGCGCGGCGGCAATCGTTCGCCGAAGGTAAAATTGATCGCGCCGCTTTGCTGGAGGCCGAGGCGCAATCCTATCATGCGCCTGGAACCTGCACCTTCTACGGCACCGCAAATTCCAACCAAATGATGATGGAGCTGATGGGCCTGCATCTGCCCGGCGCGGCGTTTGTCAGTCCCTACACACCGCTCCGCGACGCGCTCACCATAGCCGCGACGCAGCGTGCCGCCGCCATTACCGGCATGGGACGGGATTATCGTCCGATCGGGCGGGTCGTCGATGAACGCGCCATCGTCAACGCCATGGTCGGGCTGATGGCCACTGGCGGCTCGACCAATCACTTCATCCATCTGCCGGCGATGGCCCGTGCCGCAGGCATCGAGATCAATTGGGATGATTTCTCCGATCTCTCCCGCGTTACGCCGCTTGTGGCGCGCATCTACCCGAACGGTTCGGCTGACATAAACCAGTTTCACGCCGCTGGCGGCATGGGGTTTATTGTACGCGGGTTGCGCGAAGCGGGCCTTGCCCACGACGTAATGAGCGTGGCCGACGGCGGCTTCGCCGACTATGCGCGCGAGCCTTGGCTCGACAACGAAACTTTGGCTTGGCGCGATGCGCCCCCAGCAAGCGGCGATGATGCGATCTTGCGCAGCGTCAGCATGCCGTTCGACGTCGAAGGCGGACTCAAACTCATGTGCGGCGGCCTTGGCCGCGCCGTTGCGAAGACATCCGCCGTGGAGCCGCACCGCCGCCTTGTCGAGGCGCCGGCGCGTGTCTTCGACGATCAGGGCGACGTGCTCGCCGCATTCCGCGCAGGCGAATTGGATCGCGATGTCGTCATTGTCGTTCGCGGGCAGGGACCGCGCGCAAATGGCATGCCAGAATTGCATAAATTGATGCCGTTGCTTGGCGCCCTGCAGGACCGCGGTTTCAAGGTGGCGTTGGTCACCGACGGGCGCATGTCGGGCGCCTCCGGCAAAGTATTGGCGGCGATTCATGTCACGCCGGAAGCCGCGATGGGCGGGCCGCTGGCCAAGGTTCGCGACGGCGACATTGTGCGCATCGACGCCACCGAAGGCGTACTTGACGTCGTGGCGCCGCTAGACTGGCAATCACGGGCGCCGGCGCAGCTCGATCTCAGCGCATCCTCGCGCGGCCTGGCGCGCGAGCTATTCGCCTTCTTTCGCTCCAGCGCGAGTTCAGCTGAGATGGGCGCTTCGCCGTTTGCCGATTACGATCCGATCTAGGGCGAGGCGCTATCCAGGCGTTGCTCGAAGGCGGCGTCACGCGGCGCTGCCGCGAAGCCTTCTCCGACAGAGATTTCGAACTCACGATTGATCCCGCCGCCGAGCGGGATCGCGAGGTGTTCTACTGTCCGGAACGAGGTGAAATCGCCGGCGACAATCGGCAACATTCCGGGCGTGGCGTGTACGACCAGAACACGCGCCCCCTCCTCGGCTCGCATCGGGTCTATCGCCTCGGCAGAATTGCGCGCATCGGCATGCAGCACCCACATCCGCACCGGCGGTAGCGGCGCGCCAGCGCGCCGCGCATCGCGCCAATAATACGCCAACTCAAAGTAGAGTGCGCGATGGTCAACCAGAACTGCCGTGAACGGCGGCTCGCCCGGTTGTGCAATGGCGCGCGTGGCGATCTCGCGCGCGGTGCCTTCCCAGCCGCGAGATCGTTTGAGTGCGTTGGCGGCGCCCACCCGGTCCGCGAAAGCTGGCGATACGCCCGCGGCGCTGATCACGCCGCCGATCGCGACATTGATGGCGATAGCAGCAGCAAGAAATCGTCGCCCGCGTGCGCCAATCGTGAGGCTGCCGGCGATCCAGACGATTGCCGCAGGAAAGGCGGCCGCGGCCCAATTGGCGTTGGCGCGGCTAAGCAGCGCGAGCGCCATGATGATCACCAGCGGCGGCGCGACGAAGGCAACGAGAAATTTGTCTTGGTCATTCATCGCCGACGATCGTCCGATTGCACGCCAGAGCAGCCAAACCAGCGCTAGAAACAACAACGGGCCGATTACGCCGGCCTGGCTCAGCGTGAATTGCAATAATTCGTCGGGGTTGAAAAAATTCGCGTCGAGGCGGGCGTTGGAGGCGGTGTGCGTCACCGTTGCAAAGCTGTGGCCGAAATTCCAGTATAGATTTGGGGCCAGGATGATGAGCGCCACCAGCGCCGCCATCACGCCGCGGCCCTGTGCAAGCGCGATGCGAACCGGGCTCGACCAGCGCGCCGCGAGAAACGTGCAGAGCACGAAATAGAGCATGGCGTATTTCGCCAACGCGCCAGCGCCGACCGCAATGCCCAGCACGAGCGCCCAAATCCAGGCCCGCGTCGCTGTCAAACGCCACAACGCATAAAGGGCGCTCGCCCAGAGCGGTAGCAGCAACGCGTCGGTGGAGATTATTCCCGACGACAACGATACACTGGGCAGCGTGAGCCAAGCGAGCCCAGCCCAGAATCCCGCCCACGCCCCGTACATGTTTCGCGCCAGCGCGAACACCGCGAACCCGGCAAACGATTGCGCCAGCGGCGCAGCGAGACGCACCGCCCACTCCGCATCACCGAACGACGAAGTCGTGGCGGCAATTACCCACGCTACGAGCGGCGGCTTGGAAAAATATCCCCACTCGAGCGTGCGCGACCAGGCCCAATATTGCGCCTCGTCGAAATGCAGGTCGAGCGGGCTCGTTTGCAGAATGGCGATACGCAGCCAAGTCAAGCCGGCCAGGATCGCCAGGAAAAGCAATGACGCGCGGTCGAAGACGGCCGTTCGGGCAGGCATGTAGGTTCTCTGGCTTGGTCCCGGACCGGTCATAGCGGACCTGGACGCCGAACGCCACGAACGAAGGCCTTGCATGAGGCGGCGGAACGCCTATCTCGGCGAGCTCCGCTGCGTTAGATCGAGCCGATGACTGAGTTAATTCCCCCTGAATGGGCCCCGCACAAGGCAATCTGGACCGCCTGGCCCTCCGCCCCCGAACTCTGGGGTAAAGACATTGAGCCCGCGCGGGCCGAGGTCGCAGGCATGGTTCGCGCTTTGGCCGAAACTGACCGAATGCGCGTGCTTGTCCATGGCGACGAAGCGTTGGCGAGCGCACGGCTTGCCTTGGACGAGCGCGCCGATCTAATCGAGGCGCAATTCGGCGACATCTGGCTGCGCGACACCGGGCCGATCTTCACCAAGCGCGGCGCGCTCGGATTTCGCTTCAATGGTTGGGGCGGCAAGTATGTCCTGGCGCATGATGACAAGGTCGCGCGCACAATAGCGTTGGCGGCGGGCGCTGAACTTAGCCGTCATGATTTTGTCCTAGAAGGCGGCGCCGTCGAGATGGACGGCGAAGGTACCTTGCTCACGACCCGGCAATGCCTGCTCAATCCCAACCGCAACCCGACCTGGACCGAACGCGGCGCGGAAGCGGCATTAAAGGCCGCGCTGGGCATTGAGAAAATTCTCTGGCTCGACGAAGGCCTCGCCAACGATCACACTGACGGTCACATCGACAATCTCGCCCGCTTCATCGGGCCGGGCCGCGTCGTCTGCCAGTCGCCCGGCGGTCGCGACGATCCCAACGCCGACGTGCTTGAGGAAATCGCGCTTGCGCTCGCCGGGATGAGAGATGCGCAGGGCCGCAAACTCGACGTCGTTCGCGTTCCCTCGCCCGGCATCGTCGAAGATGAAGACGGCGATGCGATTCCGGCAAGCCACATGAATTTTCTGATCGGCAACAAAGTTGTGGTCGTGCCGACTTATTCGGCCAGCGGCGCAGACGCCGTCAACGCGCTAGCGCCCTTGTTTCCCGGACGCCGCGTCATCGGCCTTTCCTCCATCGCCATACTCGCCGGCGGCGGCTCATTTCATTGCATCACCCAACAGGAGCCGGCATGAGCACGCCCACGCTAACATTCTGGTTCGAGTTCGCCTCGACTTATTCTTATCCGGCTGCGATGCGTGTCGATGGCGAGGCCAAGGCCCGCGGCGTGAACATCGATTGGCGCCCGTTCCTGCTCGGGCCGATATTCGGCGCGCAGGGGATGAAGGATTCGCCGTTCAAGCTCTACCCCACAAAGGGCCGCTACATGATCCGCGACCTTGAGCGCGTGTGCGCCGAACTTGATCTGCCGTTTACGCTGCCAACGCCGCTGCCGCAGAACAGTCTCCTGTGCGCCCGCATCGCTGCGGCGCTTGAGGGGACGCCGCGCGCGGCGTTCGCGCGCGCTGTGTACACGCTCGAATTTGGCGAGGGCCGCGACATCGCCGATCCACTCACCGCCGCCGAAGCGCTTCGGCGCGCCGGTTTGGACCCGGCCTTGGTGGAGAAGGCGCAACATTCCGATGTGAAGGAGGCGCTCCGCGCCGCTACGGAGGAGGCCCAGTCGCTCGGCGTGTTCGGCGCGCCGAGCTTTGTCGCCTCTGACGGTGAATTGTTCTGGGGCAACGACCGCCTGGAGAAGGCGCTCGATTGGGCGGTGAAGGGGCACGTTTGAATTTGGCTCACTTAATTGCAGATCACGTCCCGTCATTCCGGGGCTCGCAAAGCGAGAACCCGGAACCCAGGGGTCAAGGTCGTGTGCGTTGTCTCTGGGTTCCGGATCGCGCTTCGCGCGTCCGGAATGACGGGACGGGCGAGGGGCCTTTGTGATGGCGAGAACAATTCGCGTCGCCGCTATCCAAGCCGCGTTTGGCGATGACATGGCCGCCAACATCGCCAAAGTCGAGCGCTTGGTACGCGAGGCTGCGCGCCAAGGCGCGCAAGTGATCTTGCCGCCGGAACTTTATCAGGGGCCGTATTTTTGTACCTCGCAGGAAGAGCGCTGGTTCGCCACCGCCTTTCCCGCCGCTGAACATCCCTGCGTCACCAAGTTGCAACCGGTAGCGAAGGAACTGGGCGTGGCGATCCCGGTCTCGATTTTCGAGCGCGATGGGCCGCTCTATTTCAACTCAATCGCCATGCTCGATGCCGACGGCGCGGTGCTCGGGGTTTATCGCAAGAGCCACATTCCAGACGGCCCGGGTTATCAGGAGAAATACTATTTCCGGCCCGGCGATTCCGGTTTCAAGGTTTGGCAAACGCGCTTCGGGCGGATTGGCGTCGGCATTTGCTGGGACCAATGGTTTCC
>JANNFH010000467.1:0-27283 GCA_031379565.1 Alphaproteobacteria bacterium | reverse complement strand
GCGATCGAGCGTTTGTTTGGCAATTCGGCGGCAGGCCTGTCGCTCTCCTCGACCAAATCGGCCATCGGGCATCTGCTCGGCGCCGCCGGCGCGGTCGAGACCATCTTCTGCGCGCTGGCAATCCGCGACGGGATCATCCCACCGACGCTGAACCTCGATAATCCCTCGGTGGAAACCGCCATCGATTTGACACCGCACAAGGCCAAGAAACGCGCGGTGAAAACGGCGATGTCCAATTCCTTCGGTTTCGGCGGAACCAATGCAGCCGTGATTATCACCGCGGTGGAGTGATGGCGAAGCTGTGGCGTCCTGCCGAGCGCCGCGGTCGCGGGCCCTGGGGCTTCGTCTCCATGTTGGCGTCGCTGGCCATCGTAATCATGGCGATCGTGCTGGTGGCGGCGTTCGCGTTCATCGCCGAAGCCAATCGCCCCGGACCTTCGGAAGTAGAGGCGACGTTTGTGGTTGAGCGCGGGCAAAGTGCGGCCGCGATCGGCGCCAATCTCGAAGCAAATCACCAGATTCGCAGCGCGCTGATGTTCCGCCTCGCCACGCGCGCGTATGCGCGCGGTCAAGGCCTGCAAGCTGGCGAATATGCGCTCCCCGCCGGCGCCTCACTGCGGCAGATTGTGCGTAGGATGGCTGAAGGCGAGGCGTTGCAGCACGCCATCACCTTTCCTGAAGGCCTCACCATTGCCGCGGCGATGCGCATTATCGAGCAATCCGATCTGCTCACCGGCGCGATGCCAGCGCCGCCACCGGAAGGGGCGATCCTGCCGGAAACTTATCATGTTCAGCGCGGCATGACGCGCGCGGCGCTGCTGCAGCAGATGCGCGTGGCGCGCGACGCGGCGCTGGCCGAAATCTGGGAAGGGCGTCAGCCCAATCTGCCGCTGGCGAGCCCCGACGAAATGGTTATCCTGGCTTCAATCGTGGAGCGCGAGACCGGCGTCGCTGCCGAGCGGCCAACCGTGGCTGCGGCATTCGTCAACCGGTTGCGCCGACCGATGCGCCTCGAAAGCGACCCCACCATCATCTACGGCGTATGCAAGCAATTGCCGGCGCGCTGCCGTGATGGGCGCCTCGTCGATGCACAAGGCCATCCGCGCACCATCCGCGCGAGCGAAATTGCGCTCGACACCGGCTATAACACGTACAGAATTGATCGCCTGCCGCCGACCCCGATCGCCAATCCTGGCCGGCTGGCGCTTGAGGCGGTGGCGCATCCGGCCGATTCAAACGCTATTTTCTTTGTCGCCGATGGGTCGGGCGGACACGCCTTCGCCGCGACCGTGGCCGAGCACAACGCCAATGTCGCCCGCTGGCGCGCGATCGAGGCGCAGCGGCTGGCCGAAGAGCGCGCGGGGCGGTAGCGCGCGCGGCGTGGATGGCCAGCCGAATTGACGGGCGCCTGGGGCTGACGACAAATGGCCCGATGTCGTCAATCATTATTCCGTTGCCCGCCAGGGATTTTGACCCAACAGAAGTGGCGATCCCGTGGCGGGTGCTGACACGGCGCGGACATAGCGTCTCGTTTGCCACGCCTGATGGCGAGCCCGGGCAAGCCGACGCCCTCATGCTTACTGGAGAGGGGCTCGACCCTTGGGGGTTCGGCCCTGGCCTGAGGAAACTGAAATTGGTTGGCCGAATGCTGCGCGCGAACCAAGCCGCGCGCGCGGCCTACTCCGAAATGATCGCGGCGGAGAGTTTTCGGCGCCCGCTGCGGTGGGATCAAATCGAAGAGCATGGGTTCCAAGCGCTGGTCTTGCCTGGCGGGCACCGCGCGCGCGGCATGCGGGCCTATCTTGAAAGCACGCTGCTTCAGCAGGTCGTCGTCGCGTTCTTTAGATCGGGCAGGCCCGTTGGCGCGATTTGCCACGGCGTCCTGCTGGCGGCGCGCAGCATCGATCCGCAAACCGGGCGATCGGTGCTTTTCGGGCGCAAGACCACGGCGCTGACGTGGCGCCTGGAGCGTTCGGCGCACGCCCTCGCGCGCTTCACGCGATTCTGGGATCCCCATTACTATCGCACCTATCGAGAACTCGCGGGTCAGCCGATTGGGTACGCGTCGGTTGAGCACGAGGTCGTTCGTGCGCTGCATGCGCCGTCTGATTTCCTGGATGTGGCGCCAGAAGCGGCGAACTTCCGCCGCAAGACCTCTGGACTCGCACGCGACAGCGAGCAGGACGAAACGCCTTCCTGGGTGGTTCGGGACGGAAATTATGTGTCGGCGCGCTGGCCCGGCGACGCGCACGCCTTCGCCCGGGAATTGGCTTCGCTGATCGAGGAGGCGTAATACGCCGCGCCGACCTGGGCGCGCCAGCCGCAGCCGGCAATGGAAGCCGCCGGCTGGAAGCTGGCGATCCGAAATGGTGCGCCCGGCGTGATTCCCGTTTATGGGAGACCCATGAGCATTTCAGGCATGACCGGCTTTGCGCGCGCTGAGGGCGAACACGCGGGCCAACGCTGGATATGGGAAGCCAAGAGCGTCAATGGGCGCGGCCTCGATCTGAAGCTGCGGCTGCCGCCTGGCTTTGACGCGATCGAACCCCTTGCGCGCGCGGCGGCGCAAGCGCGGTTCAAGCGCGGTTCCGTGCAGGCGAGCTTGTCGCTGGCGCGTGATCCCGCCCAAACGCCGCCGCTGCGCATTGATCAAGCGTTGCTCGATACCTTGATTGCCGCTGGCGCGTCCTACATCGAAAGCGGGCGCGCCGCGCCGCCGCGCTGGGACGGGCTCCTGGCTTTGCGCGGCGTGCTCGTAAGCGAGGAAGCGGCGAATGGGGACGAGGACGCGCGCGCGGCTCTTGAAGTGGCGCTTCTGGAAGGGCTCAACGCTGCGCTTGATAGTCTGGCGGAGGCACGCCAAGGCGAGGGGCGCATGCTGGCGGGGGTGTTGGGCGAGTTGGCCGACAAGCTTGCTCATCTGATCGCAGCGGCGCGCGCCTCGGCGACGACCGCCCCGGCGGCGGCGCTGGAGCGCATTCGCCAGCGGCTGGCGGCGCTGGCGCCGGAAGTGGCGCTTGATCCGCTGCGCTTAGCTCAGGAAGCGGCGCTGGCGGCCTCTCGGGCTGATGTCAACGAAGAGCTTGAGCGGCTCGCCGCGCACGCCGGCGAATTGCGGGCGCTGCTGAAAAAGTCCGAGCCGGCGGGACGGCGGCTGGATTTTCTGTCGCAAGAGCTGACGCGGGAAGCCAGCACGCTGTGCGCTAAATCCGTCGATCTCGAACTCACCCGCATTGGGCTCGATCTCAAGACCGTGGTGGATCAGATCAAGGAGCAGGCCGCCAATGTTGAATGAACATGTCGCCCGCCGCGGCCTGATGTTCGCGTTGTCGAGCCCGTCGGGCGCGGGAAAATCGACGCTGGCGCGGAAACTGATCGAGGACGATTCGAACATGTCGCTCTCGGTGTCAGCGACAACCCGCCCGCGCCGCCCCAGCGAAATCGACGGACGCGAATACAAATTTATGACCCGTGAGGACTTCGAAGCGATGGCCGATCGCGGCGAATTTCTCGAACACGCTTTGGTGTTCGCAAATCATTACGGTACCCCGCGCGCGGCGGTCGAGGCATTACTTATTCAGGGCCGCGACGTGTTGTTCGACGTCGATTGGCAAGGCGCTCGCGCCCTGCGCGCGGCAGCGCCCGAGGATGTCGTGGGGATCTTCATCTTGCCGCCGTCGATGGCGGAGCTGGAACGGCGCCTGCATACGCGCGCCGAGGACAGCGAAGAGGTGATCGCCAAGCGGATGGCGCGCTCAGTCGATGAGATTAGCCATTGGGAGGAATACGATTACGTGCTGGTCAACACGCTGCTCGAACAGACGCTGGCGCAGATCAAGCAAATCCTGGCGGCGGAGCGGCTGAAGCGGCACCGGCAGATGTGGCTGGCGCTGCACGTGGAGCGGTTGAAGAGCGGGATTTGACCGCTTGCGCGGCCTCAGCCGTGGTTGGCCCTGGCGCCCTGGCGGCGCGAGTCCTCGCCGTGAAAATCGCCCCTTTGGGGAGCTTTCGACCGTCGGAAATAACTTCTGGCTTTGAGTTGGAATAAATCCGGCTGGCCACTCGTACCTATCATAGTATGGCTGACCTTGCGTGGATTGGGTTCGCGGTGGCGCGACCCCAGCTGCGACGCCGCATGGTGGTTGGCCGATGCTTCGAGTTTAATGAGTTTCCGCATTTAATAGGGATTGTTACATGGCCGTTATTCCGGGCACCGCGCTCGACGACACGCTCGTAGGGACCGATCTGGCCGACACCATCACCGGGTTGGCGGGGGCGGATAACCTCGAAGGGCGCGGCGGCGCCGACATCATCGATGGCGGCGATGGCGATGATTTTTTGAAGGGTGATGGCGGCGATTCCTACGCCGGCCCCTCTGGCAACGACACCTTGAATGGCGGCGCCGGCAACGACGTGTTGCGCGGCGGCGCGGGCATCGACAGCTTCAACGGCGGCGCCGATATTGACCGGGTGAGTTTCTTTTCACGTGCGGCCACCGCAGGCGTCACCGCAAACCTTGCAACCGGCGCGATCGCCAATGACGGTTTTGGCAATGCCGAGACCATGACCTTGGTTGAAGGGCTCGGCGGCGGCACTGCGTTTGTGGATAATTTTACCGGGAATGACTCCGCCAATCTGATTATTGGCGGCATCGGCGACATCATCCATGCCGCTGGCGGCAACGACACTTTCGAACTCGACGGCGCCACCAACACGCTTGACGGCGGGCTCGGCACAGACACCATCGTGTCGTTCAACGACACGGCGCTGGTCGCCGATGGCGGCGACCTCGATACCTTGGCTGACATCGTGACCGCCTTGCACGGCGTCATTGTCGATCTAACGCTGGGCTCAATTGTCGATGACGGCTATGGCAATTCCGGGACGCTGATTAGCATTGAGAATCTCGGCGGCGGCAAGCTTGCCGATGATTTGATCGGCAGCAACACGGTGAACGTTCTTTCCGGTCTCGCCGGCAACGACAATATCGAGGGGCGCGGCGGCGCCGACACCCTCGATGGCGGCGATGGCGACGATTTTCTCAAGGGCGACGGCAACGATTCCTATAACGGCCTCTCCGGAAACGACATTCTGATTGGCGGGCTTGGCGATGACGTCCTGCGCGGCGGCGCTGGCATCGACAGCTTCAACGGCGGCGTTGGCGAGGATCGCGTCACTTTCTTCTCACGCGCCGCCAGTGTGGGCGCGGTCGCCAACCTGCAAACCCAAACCATTAGCAATGATGGGTTTGGCAATGCCGAAACCATGGTGTCGATCGAAGATTTGGGCGGCGGCACGGCGTTCGTCGATAATTTCACCGGCAACAACAATGCCAATCTGATTGCCGCCGGCATTGGCGATATCATTCATGGTCTTGGCGGCGATGACGTGTTCCAGCTAGAGGGTGCGGCGGCCACCTTGGATGGCGGCGCCGGCAACGACACGCTGGAATCGTTTTCCGACCACGCGGTTGTGGCGGATACCAATGCCGACGGGTTGGCAGATGATGTGATCGCCCTGCAGGGCGTCACCGTGAATCTGGCCACTGGCAGCATCCTCAACGACGGCTACGGCAACACCGGCACGCTGGTGAGCATTGAGAATGTGGGAGGAGGCCTCCTCGCCGATACGCTCACCGGCGATGTAAACGCCAACACGCTGCAAGGCTTTGAAGGCGCCGATACGCTAAGCGGCGGCGGCGGTGCGGACGTGCTCAATGGCGGCGCCGGCAGGGACCGGCTGGATGGCGGCAGCGAGGCCGACCTGATGATCGGCGGCGCCAGCAGCGACACCTACGTCGTTGATTCCGCGAGCGACGTTGTGGTGGAGGTGTCCCCCCTCGAAGGCAACGGTGACACGGTGGAGGCTTCGATTTCCTACGTGCTTGGCGCCTACGTCGAGAGATTGACCCTGACCGGCGCCGCAGCGCTCAACGGCACTGGCAACAATCTGGACAACATTCTAACCGGAAATAGCGGCGTCAACACGCTAGATGGGGGCGCCGGGGCCGACACTATGATCGGCGGCGATGGCAACGACATCTACGTCGTCGATGCCGCCGGCGACATCGTCACGGAGGCGTCCACACTGGGCGGAACCGATTTGGTGCGCTCGACCGTTACCCTCATACTAGGCGCCAATTTGGAGAATCTCACACTGAAAGGCGCCGCCGCCATTAGCGGCGCAGGCAATGGGCTGGCCAACGTCATCACCGGAAATACCGGCGCCAATACCCTGTCTGGCTTGAGCGGCGCGGATACGCTCAGTGCCGGCGCCGGCAACGATAGGCTTAGTGGCGGGGGAGGGCTTGACACGTTGACGGGGGGCGCGGGCTCGGATGTTTTCATTTTTAACGCCCCGGCGCTCGCCGCCAACCGCGACACCATCACTGATTTCGACGTCGCCGCCGATACGATGCAGCTGGAAGACAGCGTGTTCACGGCGATAGGCGCGCCGGGCGCCCTGGCGGTGGCGGCTTTTAACATAGGCGGGGCGGCCTTGGACGCCAGCGACCGGATCATTTATAATTCCGCCACCGGGGCCCTGTTTTACGACAGCGACGGAACGGGCGTTGTTGCACAAGTGCAGATTGCGACGCTTACGCTTGGCTTGGCTCTTACCGCAGCGGATTTCGTGGTCATTTGAAGGCGCCCCCGCGTCGGGGGAGGAGTTGGAAATTGACTGTGAAATTTGGAAATTGATTGGGAATAAAACAACGACCTCGTTCGTACTATCTGGTGAAGTGTGGTGCGTGGGAGGAACGAATGGAGTTAACTTTGCTGGACGCTGAAAATCTCCCGCGCGAGGGGTGGGACGCGGCATTGGCAACCCGCCCTCTGCCGCAATGCGCCGCGCTGCTGGATCGCGTCGAAGGCGCAAAGCGCTCCTTCGTGTGCCGCCGTGTGACCCTAGGGGACGTGCGCGGCCTCTCGCTTGTCGGCGCACCGCAATCTGGTGATCTGGTGCTAGCGGTCGTAACCGAGGTTGGACATCACGCTCGTCTGGAATCTCCGGACGGTCGCCGCGCCCAGCTCTATGTCGGCGATGAAATCCTGGTCGCCTATGGTGAACGCTATGCGCCGGATCAATGCGAGGCGGTGGTGCCCGATCACCTCGGTCCGTGCGACCTTGTCGCAGGCGGGGGCATCGCCGCGAAGACGCTTGCGCGCCACGCCACCATGCGCAGGCCAACCGCCATCACCCCGATCGGTCTGCTGACCAACGCCGCCGGCGACGCGATTAACCTCAAGCAATTCGCGCTGCCCGCACCTGCGGGCCGGCCGATCGCGCGAAATCTGATCGTTGTCGTCGGCACCTCAATGAACGCCGGTAAAACCACGGCAGCCGCCAGCTTGATCCACGGACTGAGCAAGAGCGGCCTGCGGGTTGGCGCGTGCAAGCTCACTGGCACCGGGTCTGGCGGCGACCTTTGGTCGATGGTCGACGCCGGCGCAGCGCGCGCGCTTGACTTTACCGATGTCGGATTTGCAACCACAGCTGGCGCCGACATGGGCATGGTTGAAGCAGGCGCACACACGCTGATTTCGGAGTTGGAGGCAAGTGGTGTCGATATCATCGTCGCCGAAATCGCCGATGGCCTCTTGCAGCGTGAGACAGCCGCGCTTCTGAGTTCGCCGTCAACTTTTGCCGGCCGCATCGATGCGCTGGTGCTCGCGGCGGCCGATTCCATGGGCGCCCTCGCAGGGGCAGAATGGCTTCGCACGCGGAACCTTCCCCTGCGCGCGGTCACCGGTTTGGTGACGGCTTCCCCGCTTGGGATGCGCGAGGCGCAATCGGGCGTTGCCGTGGATGTGATCTCCACCCAAGCGCTGGCGGAAGCGGACCGCGCCACGCGCGTCTGCCTCAAAATCAATCCGCGTCAGGCGCTGAGCGTGGTTTCGTGATTCCAATCGCCAGAAACAGGCGATCGCTTCTTGGGGCGCTGATCGGCGCAAGTCTTGGGCAAGCGGCGCTAGCGGCCATTATCGCCTTTTGCGTGCAACGCGTGTTCGACACGTTGCTCGCTCAAGGCGAGGCGGGCGCCATTCCTGCGAGCGCAGCGTTGATCGGGGCGGTGTTCGCCGCAAGTGCTTTGACGGCGGCGGCGCTTGAGACCTTTCGCGCATGGGCCGGCGAGAAATTGGGCCTCGGTTACGTGGCCGAAATCCGCGAGCAGCTGTTTGCCAGGATAATGAACGCCTCGCCCGCCATACTCAGTCAAAAGCGCCAAGGCGCCCTGCTGCTGCCGTTCGTCGGCGACCTCACCGCAATCAAAAAATGGGTGAGCGATGGTTTAGTCCGGCTGATCTCGGCGAGCGCGACGACCTTGCTGTTGCTCGTCGTGCTAGCCTCCCAAAGCGTAGAGCTGGCTTTGTCGGTGAGCGCTGTCGTCGTGGTCGCCGCGATTGCCGTCATTTGGCTGAGCGAGCCTTTGGGTGCAGCGATTCAAGAGACCCGCGCCCGCCGGGGCGCGGTGGCCAATTTCGTCTCCAGCAGCATTCGCGCTGCGCAAACCGTGCAGGCATTCAATCGCTTCGGTCGCGAAGCCCAGCGTCTGCAGAGCCGAAGCAACGCTCTGATGCAGGCTTCGCTTCGACTGGCGACAATTACCGGCGTGATGACGGCGATCGTGCACCTTGCGGCGGCGATGCTGGTCGCAACGACGCTTGTCGTTGGCGTGATAGAAGTAGGCCGCGGCGCCATGACCATCGGCGTCGTCGCCGCGGCGATTTCCATAGCCGGCCTGCTTGCCGGCGCTATCCGCGATCTCGGAATCGCATTTGAGCTTTGGCGGCGCGCCAGGGTGTCCTTCGCCAAGGTAGCGCGGGCGCTCGCGCTTGAGCCTTCCGTGCGTGACACCGCGGTCCCCCGCAAGATCCGCAAAGCCGATGCGGGCGTGATGCTGGAATCGGTGGCGGTGGAGGGCGTGTTCGACAATGTTTCGGTGGCGGCAAAGGCAGGCGCGGTTGTCCATGTTGTCGGCGAGAGCGGCGCTGGCAAGTCGACGTTGCTGGCGCTGGTGGCCCGGATGCGCGACCCGGATCAAGGCCGGGTGCGTGTCAACGGACGAGATTTGCGCCGCGCGGCGATCGGTTCGGTCCGCAAGAGAATTGGCATTGCCAGTTCAGCAATGCCGCTGATGCGTGGCTCCATCGCCATGAATTTGCGCTATCGCTCGCCAGGCGCCTCGGCGTCGGAGATCGCGCGTGTGGTTGAGGTATGCAATCTGGGCCCGATTTTGGACAAGCTCCCCGGGCGCGAACAGGCTCGCCTCGGTGACGGTGCGCGAGAATTGTCACTCGGCGAGACCCAACGTCTGCTGATCGCGCGGGCCATGGTCGATCGCCCGCCTATTCTCATTCTCGACGACGTGGACAGCCATCTCGACGGTGAAACAGCCGCGCGCATCGCCGCGGAACTGAAAAACTACCCGGGTGCTGTCTTGATGGCCGCGACCGCGCCGGCGCTTCGCCGCGTGGCCACCGCGATTTGGCGGATTGAGGCGCGCGGCGTTGTGGTCGAAGAAGGACCAGGCAAGGTCGTCGATATTGTGCATGCTGTTGCCGAAGGCGCGCGTGATCGGGCAGTGGGGCCATGATGAGCATCATCAGAACAATCGTGTCGCCGGCCGAGGAGCCTACGAACCGCAAACTTGTTTTCCATGAAATCCCAGGTCCGCTGCCGCGCCAATTCTTCCTGTACCGGCCGGCCAATGCGCGGGCCGGCGCGCCGCTGGTGATGTCCGTCCACGGCATTGCCCGCAACGCGGCGACGCATGCCTACCGATTGATGGAAGAAGCTGAACGGTTCGGCCTCACGATCGTCGCGCCCTATTTCAACAAGGCCCATTATGGCCAGTATCAGCAATTGCAGGACCCAAAAACCGGGGCGCGAAGTGACCTTGCCCTGCTTGAGATAGCCGTCGCGGCTGCACGGCTCTCAGGGGCGAGCGCGGAGAAACTCTTGCTGTTCGGGTTTTCCGGCGGCGCTCAATTTGCGCAGCGTTTTGTCATGGCGCATCCCCAGCGCGTAGCCAGCGCTGTATTGGTTTCCGCGGGCTGGTACACATTCCCCGACGCCACCCAGCCTTATCCCTATGGGGTCGACCTGAGCGCCTCCGAGCTCAATATTGAGTTTGACCTGCGCGCCATGTTGGAAACACCCCAGCACATCATGGTCGGCGAGCAGGATCTCGAGAGAGACAGCTCGCTGCGTTCGTCCAAGCGCCTGGACCAGATGCAGGGCTTAACGCGCGTGGATCGCGCGCGCCGTTGGGTCGCGGCGATGAGCGAATTTTACAAGCAGAAAAATGCGTCTGGTGCGCCAACATTTGCGCTGCTTCCCGGCGTCGGGCACAGCTTCGCGGAGGCCGTGGACCGAGGGCGCCTATCGACCTTGATCTTTGAAAAGTTTGCTGATGACGCGGATATCGAGCCATTGGGTGCAAACTGAAGCGCGAGAAGCGGGGAATCAATTGCGCGGAGCGCTAGGCGCGCTGACACTCTGCTGCGCCTTAAGCGCAGGAGCTGCGCGCGCCCAAGAGGTCCTCGAAGCCGGGCGCAATGGGCTAAGATACAGCACCGACAATTTGGAAGTCAGTCTGGGCGGGCGCCTTCATCTTGACGCGGCTCACATCGACGATAGCGGCCTCAGCATCGAAGACGAAGAAATACGGCGCGCGCGGCTCGAACTCTCCGTTCGGCTCTATAATGATTGGCGTCTGCGGGTTGACCGCGAATTCGCGCACGGCGGGGGCTGGCGCAACCTCTGGCTCAGTTACGATGTAACGGAAGCGCTTACGTTAAGAGCCGGCAATTTCATCGCCCCCTTCAGCATGGAAGATGTCGGCAGCTCCAACGAAACCATGTTCTTGGAGCGCTCGCTCTCGCAGGAATTAGCGCCAGGGTTCGATGTTGGCGTCGCCGCCTTGTATCAGGGGCGCCGTTTCACTCTTGCTGGCGGCTATTTTGGCGATGCCCTTGACGCGGAGGATAACACACAGATCGACAAGGGCCGCGGCGTTGCCGCGCGCGGCACGTGGAGTCCAATCGAGAACCGCCGCCAAGTTGTTCATGTCGGTGTCGGCCTGGAGCGCCGTGAATTCGATGCGGGTGCGTTTCGGCGCATCGCGTCGGGTCCCGAGGCCTCTCTTGCCCCGAGTGTTGTGACGACGGGGACGCTGACAGATATCGACACGTCGATGAGCTACAACATTGAGGGGGCGTATTCATTTGGTCCGGTGCTGGTCCAGGGCCAGTTCATTTCGACGGACCTGGCGCGCAACATCGGCGCTGACGTCTCGTTGAGCAGCTATTATCTGCAGGCAGGGTGGATCGTGACCGGCGAACGCCACCGGTACGGAGACGCCGCGGGCGTGTTTACCGGCCCAAACCCCCGTAATTCTTGGGGCGCGGTTGAGCTTGCGGCGCGCGTGAGTTCGCTGGACCTTTCGGAAGGCGTGTCCAGCCGGAGCGGCGAGGCCAACGATTATGCGTTTGGCGCAAACTGGTATCTGGGCCGTAATTTTCGCCTCATGGGCAATTACGTGCATTCGGAGGTCACCGCCCTGGACCCGCTTCGTGATCGTGACGTTGACGTGCTCGAAGCGCGCGCGCAGATCGATTTTTGACGAGACGTCGAGGCACAGTTTGGCGATGGCGGCGCCCGTTAGAAAGACGGAGACGCCGCCTCATGTTCGTCTGCGCCACGCCTCGGTCAGTGCGCGAAAGCCCGCCTGATCAATTTCTTCGGCCCGCGCAGTCGGTTCGAGTCCCGCTTCGCGCAGCAGCGCTTCTGCTTCCGGGGTCAGCGCTTTCAAGGCGCTGCGCAGCATCTTCCGCCTTTGCCCGAACGCCGCCTGCGTCACACGTTCGAGCGCATCGAGATGCGGGTAGGGATCAGCTCGGTCGGTTAGGCGCACAATGGCGCTCGCCACTTTGGGCGGTGGCGTAAAGGCGCGCGGCGGTACGATGAATTCGAGCTTCACATTGCAGCGCGCCTGCGCCAACACGGCGAGGCGCCCGTAAGCATCCTCGCCGGGCTTGGCGGCGATGCGCTGGGCGACTTCCTTTTGGAACATCAGCACCATATCGCCGCGCCAGGCGCCGGCCTTCAGCCATTTCACCAGCAGCGGCGTGCCGACATTGTAGGGCAGGTTGGAGACGATGTGCGCCCCCAACCCCCCCCCTTGCGGGCAGGGTGTCGCCCGTAGGGCGACGGTGTGGGGGCGTTCCGATATGGCGACGTTGGCGTCAGCTTGACGCCCCCCCTCCGTCGGCTTTGCCGACACCTCCCCCACAAGGGGGGAGGATGACAGTAGCGCTTCCTCATTCGCCGCCAGCGCATCGCCATGGACGATGTGCAGGCGCCCGCCGCTCCATTCGAGCAATGGTTCGAGCAGTGGCAGAAAGCGCGCGTCTTTCTCGATGGCGATAAGCGGGTCGGCGCCGGCTTCGAGCAAAGCGCGCGTGAGCCCGCCCGGCCCGGGGCCCACTTCGATCACGGTCTTGCCATGGAGATCGCCAGCGATCGCGGCGATGCGGCGGGTGATGTTGAGATCGAGCAGGAAGTGCTGGCCGAGGCTTTTCTTGGCCCACAGATCGTGCGCTTCCAGTTCTTGGCGCAGCGTAGGCAAATCGTCCGCGTTCATGGGCCGGCGCGGCGCCGGGCCATCGCGTGCGCGAGTTTCAACGCGGCGACGAAGCTGTCTGCGCGCGCCTTGCCAAGGCCGGCGATGTCGAAACCCGTGCCGTGATCGGGCGAGGTGCGCACGATGGGCAGCCCGAGCGTGACATTCACCGCGTCCCAGAAATGCAACGTCTTCAGCGGAATGAGGCCCTGGTCATGATAGAGCGCGATCACTGCGTCGTAGCCCGCGCGCGCTTCGGCATGAAACAGCGTGTCGGCTGGCTTTGGGTCGGAGACATCCCAGCCCGCCTCGCGCAGCATCGCAGCGGCAGGGAGGAGGGTGTCGATTTCCTCGCGCCCGATCGTGCCGCGTTCGCCAGCGTGCGGGTTCAGACCGCAGAGCGCAATGCGTGGATGGGTGATGCCGAAATCGCGCTGCAGCGCTTCGCCGACAACGCGCCCCACTTCGAGGATGCGCTCGCGGGTAAGCAATCGGGACACCTCATGCAGCGGCGTGTGAATGGTGGCGAGCGCCACCCTGAGGCTCGGCCCCGCCAGCATCATCACTGGGCCGCGCGCTGATTTCTCAAACTTCGCCGGCCACAAATCGTCCTTAGTCAAATGGGCGATGAATTCGGTGTGGCCAGGAAACCCGAAACCGCCATGGTGCAACACAGCCTTAGAGATCGGCAGCGTCACCAGCGCGGCCGCGTGACCTTGGCGCACACTCGCGGCGCCGCGCTCAATGCAGGCGATGGTGACGGCGGCGTTGGCGGGATCGGGCGCGCCGGGCGTCTCTTCCATCGCCAGCGGAGTGTGGAGCACCTCCAGACGATCGCCCCCGCCGCCGATGTCAGCACTATCCTCGACCACGCGTAAAGCTGGCTTGGCCAAATGCGCGCTTGCCGCCGCGCGTTCAAGCGCATCGGCATCGCCGACCAGGAAAAAGCGCGGCGTATCGGGGGTTCTACCAACCCAAACCCGCGCCGCCAGTTCGAGGCCGATCCCGGCGGGATCGCCCATCGAAACAGCGAGGGGCTTCATTTTGTTCAGCGTTGGATGATTGTGGCTTCGCGCCGAAGGTTGCGTAAATAGCGCTCGGACAACAATGCCATTTCCTGTTGAAACAGGCGATCGGAGATTTCATCGGGGGTGGGTACGCCGCCGCCCCCGGTTTGACGCTCACAAACGACCACGCTTGTCGCTTGACCGCCATTGTCCACTACCGGCGAGGCGGCGCCTACCGCGATTCCGGTGATGCGCTCGCGAACAGCGGGCGAAAGGTCTGCCTCGCTCGCGCGCCCGAGATCGACCACCAGCGCGCCCGTCACGCCGCGAATGTCGCTCTCAAGGTCGTCGCAGCCGCGGATGCGGCGGGCGGCGCGTTCAAGCTCAGAGTGGCTCGCGGCGGGGGCGCTGATCTGGCGCAGCGCCACTTGTGACGTCGAACCGGGAGCGGCCCCCGCGCGCCGCTCGCGCATGGCGATGATGTATACCCCATTCGTGGCCCGCACCGGGATCGAAACCTGCCCGGCTTGCAGGCGTTCCACCAACGGCTGCAATTCCGGCGGTAATTCGTTTTGCGCGATCCAGCCCATGTCGCCGCCGTCTGCCGCCGACGCCGCGCTTGAGAACTGTCGCGCGATTAGCGGGAACGGCGCGCCTTGTTGCATTTGTTCGAGCAACCGCGTGGCGCCAGCTTCGGCGGCGGTGAAATCCTGCTCGGTCTCGGCGGGCAGGAAGATTTCAGAGATTAGATATTGCGGCCGCGTCGCGCTCGCGGCGATTCGCTCTAGCGTGTCGCGCACTTCGCTCTCCGACACCCTCACGCGCGAGCCATACATGCCACGCATCAGACGGCTCCAGGCGACGTCGGCTTGAACTTGGCTTCGCAACGTTGAGACGCTGACGCCGGCCTGGGCCAAATTCTGCGCCAGCACCTCGGGCGTCAGATCGTTGGAGTGGGCGATATCAGCGACCCGGCTGTCGATTTCCGCTGCGGTGACAGAAATCTCAAAATGTTCGGCCTCTTGCAATTGCAGGTGCTCGTCGATCAGGTCCTGGCGCGCTTGGGCGCGCGCGCGTTCCTGCAATTCCGGGGTCGATTGCAGCCCTGCGGAGATCAGCAGCAAGTTGGCGCGTTGGCGCACGTCATAGGTGGAGATGACATCGTCGTTGACGATAATCGCGACCGACTCGGCAAGTTGCGCGGAAACTGGGCTTGTCCCGGTCACGGCCGCCGCTCCGAAAGCGGCCGCGGCCCATGCGTACTTCAACTTCATATCCAGCTCCGCCTAGAGCATTTCACCAAGACCGAGCCGGCCGAGGGAGATAACAATGCTCAAATTCAACCGTTTGGACCGTTTCCTGACCGAAAGTTCGCACGCGCCCTTTCGGCAAACGGCTTAGCCTCCGCCCAACACGCCGAGCGAGCGTAGCCCGATCCGTATCTGAAGGCCCTCGTTTGGCCCAAGGATGCCTGATTGCGTCTCGGTCCGCGTGTAGGCGATCTCGAGGAAGGTGCAATCGTCCTCGTAGATCGCGCGGATCTCTTGGCGCAGGTTTATGTCTGAATCGAGGTCGCGGCGCAGCCCCAATTGGGTTCGCCAGCCCCGCGCCAATTCTATGCCAAGGGTGCCGGAGATTTCTTCGTTGGGGTTGCCGGGCGCCTGCAGGTCGTCGATCGAATAATAGCGCGCCGCGCCGCTAAACCGGTTCCAGGCCCCGCGCACGCCAACGTCCAGGCGCTGCAACGCCAAGGTTTCGTCCTCTAGCCGGAACCGCACTTCGGTGGCGAAATTGCGCCCGAGATCGGTGTTGAAGGCGCCGACCCAGTCGCTGGCGCGGCCCTCCAGATTGTTCTGCACGGTAAAGCTCGAGGCCGCCTCGTCACGCCAACGGCGTCCGAATATGAGCGAAGCGCTTTGCCCGGTGCGCGCCCGTGCGGTGGCGCGCACGCCGGCGCTGACCCGTCCGCCGGGCTCCCAAAGGTCGTAATTAGGCGCCGCGTTGGCGCGAAACAGGTTGGAATCGTCAAGCTCGAAACCGAGGCTGTCTTCGTTGCGGATGCGCGGGTCGTTTGTTTCATCGACACCGTAGGCGGCCATCAAGACCGGTTCGACGATGAGATCGACGTTTTCCCCCGGTCGCATAAACGGCCAAGAGATTTCCGATCCGGCGTACCCGAGCCCGCGTCCGAAGGTCTCGAAATGCTCAGGCGAGGTCTCGTTGTGATAAACATCGCCGCGCGCCTGGGCGAACGGCGCAAACACGATGCCTGGTCCGAAGATCAAATCCTTGCGCCAAGTCGCGCTGAGCGATCCGCGCGCCGTGTCTTCGCCCACCGAACGCTGCAACACTGCGGTGCTGCCCTGCAGTCGCAGCTGACCGTCGAACACCGGATCAGCGAACACCCGATCAAGCTCGGCGAAAGGTAGAATAACGGGCAGCAAACTGGAGGAGTCGTTGGCGCGCAGGCCTTGGAAGGACACCAGCGACATCGACGAATAGGAATGCTCGTTCTGACCGATGGCGTAGAGCTGCGAGATCAACCGGCTGGCGTCGCCAATAAAGGGCCCGCGTACATCGCCTGGGCCGCGCAGGCTGTATCTGCGGAGATATTGGTCATCGGAAATACGCTCCGCGCCGAAGCCCCAATCCCAATAATCGCTGATTTGGAAACGGCCGCGGGCGAACAGGCTCGAACGCAACGTCTCATCTCCGGACGTTCGGCCGCGATCGTCAAATTCCTGCTCGTAGGTGAACGTAGTCTGCGCCAGCAATTCGCCAGACCAGAAGCGCTTGCGGTATTCCACGCCCAGCAGCGGGTGAACGTGCGTGTTCACCTGCGCCGAGAGGGTCATGTCCTGGTAAGGCGAGATGGCCCAGAAATAGGGCTGCTGGTAGAATGTGCCGAGGCGGGTGTTGCGTCCGAAATCTGGCGGCAGGAGGCCCGACGCGCGCCCAACCGAAGGATCGGGGTGCGCGAACACCGGCAGATAAAGTACCGGCACGCCGGCCACTTCAAGCACCGCGCCGCGATACGAAATGGTGCGACTGTCGCGGTCCTGCACCGCGCGGCGCGCGCGCAAGCTCCAGGTCGGCGGCCGCTCGCCGGTCTCGCAGATCGGGCAGCTGGTGTAGATGACGTTGGAGAGTTCGCTTGCGCCCGGCCCATGGCGTACGGCGCTGCGCGCCGCGAGCGCGCCGTTCTCGCCGATCCGCGCGCGCAATTCGGTGGCGACCGCGACGTTCAGTCCTTCGTCGGCTTCGACACGTTCGGCATAAGTGGCCGAGCCGTCCTCGGCGACGATTTCGACATTGCCTTCCGCCTGCACTTGGCCGGTGTCGAGGTTGTAGACGAGTCGGTCGGCGCGCATGGTGCGGCCCTGGTAGCGAACCTGCACGTCGCCCTCGGCGGTGATGGTGCGCGCGATCTGGTCGTCAATCAGGGTGTCGGCCTCAAGCACGACTAGGTCGCTCTGTTGCTCTGCGGGCGCGGCTTCGGCGTTGCGCGCCAGGGCCGGGGAGTCGGCGGGGGAACCCACGGGTGCGTTGGCTGGCGGGGCGGCTGGGGTGGTCTGCGCGCGGGCGCTGGCGGGCGCGACCGTGACGGCGAGCGCCGCAGCGAGCGCCGCCCCCCAATGGAACACCCAAGGGGGCGTTCGCTCGGCCAACCGGTCGGCCGTGTCCCCCGAACGGACCATCCGCATTCCTCAAACACTCCCGCAGCCGCTACCTAACCGCGCCGCGCCGCAGGCGTCCAGGGCAGGTGCTGCGCCTTGGGGCATGGCTCGGACGGATTCGCCAAAGCTGTGGCGCCGGCTCGCCTAGATCGGACGGGAATTACCCGTCCTCCATGAACGCGATCATCGCCAGGGCGATAAACATGCCCGCCAGCGGCGCGCTCCAGGCCGCGGCCGCCGCGGGCACCGACTGGGTAATGGCGAAGGCGCCGGCCAGTTGGCTGTAGAAGAATAGGAAAAGGCCCAGCCCGACCCCTGAAGCGCCCCAAGCGGCGAGGTTGCCGAGCCGTTGCAATTGCAGCGAAAACGCGGCCCCAAGCCCGGCCATGGTTGCGAGCATGAGCGGGTAGGCCAGCAGCGTCTGCCATTTGAGCTCGTAGCGGGTTGGGGCAAACCCCGCTTGGCGCGCTTCGGCGATGAAGCGCGGCAGAGCCCAGAAAGACAATGTCGCTGGGGAAACGAAACGGTCCAACAATTCGGCAGCGTCGAGATTGGTGGGGATGGCAAGGTGGGCTTGGCTCACCGGGCGCCCGCCGGGCGCCGCCTCAACCAGATCACTCAATTGCCAGAACCCGGGCTTGAGCTCTGCGTTGGCGGCGCGGATGCGGCGGGTGAAGCGCAAGGCGTCGTCGCGAACCTCGAAGAACATGAACGTGGCGCCTACCAAATTGGCGCCCGTCGCATCGACGCTGTCGGCGTGGATGACGACTTGACCCTCGGTATCGCCCTGACGAATCCACACGCCCGAACTAGCCGGTCCCTCGGCGTAATCGGAGAGCGCTTCGGCCTTTGCGGTCTCGAAGCTCCGGTAAAGGTAAGCTCCAAGGGGATTGAGCGAGGTGATGACAGCCACACCCATCAGGAAGCCGATGATCGAGGCTGGCGTCAGGAAGCGCCAGGCCGAGACGCCAGCCGCGCGCATCGCCACCAATTCGCTTGAACGATTGAGCCCAATCACCGCAAGCATGGTTCCTGCCAGCACGATGAACGGCAAAGTTTGCTCGATGAGCATCGGCGTCTTCAACAAGGTGAGCCGCATCGCTTCCAGCATGCCAAGTTCGATGCGGCTGCCGATCGAGCGCATCTGCTCGACCAAATCGATCAGCAAAATCGACACCAGCACGCAGATGAGCGCGACAAAAATGCCCAGCGCCACGCGGTTGGCGATATAGAGACCGAGGCGGCTGAATAAGAACATGGCTCAGCTCCCCGCGCCCACGCGCGCAAACTCGGGGCCAAGCGCATGGCGACGCCGGCGCGGTGTCTTGCCGCCGACGACCAAGAGCGCGGCCAGGGATGCCGTGAGCGGAAGCGCGTATTGCAAGGCGTTGAACGCAGGTTGCTCGATAGCCACGGCCTGAAACGCCAACGCCAGCAAGCGTACCACTAGCGCGCACGCCGCGGCGATCATCATGCGCCGCGCGTAGCCGTGCCGGCTGAATTCGCCCACCAGCACGCCGGCCAACGCAATCAGCGCCATGGCGATGTTCAACAACGGGGAGGATAGCCGCGCGTGCGCCTCGGACAGGAAGCGCGAGACGTTACGCTGATCATAATGCGAGGTGAGGTCGGGGAAGAATAGATCGTGCAAATACCGGTCGGAAGGCTTCAGAAAAAATGACGATTCCGCCGCTTCAAAGAAGCGTCCGAGTTGCAGCGTATAGCGATCGAAATCCAGCACATCGACCGTGCCATCGGCGACTTGGCGTTGAACTTGGCCGTCGCGCAGCACGATGGCCGGGGCGCCGTCGATTATCACCACCGCGCCAGCGCGGGCGGTGTACGTAATCGGAAATTGCGGACGTGCGTCGTTAATCATCAGGTCGCGCATCTCGCCGCCCGAGCCGCGTTCGCGGGCGTAGAGCGTCAGATTTTCGCTAGGCGAAGTGAACGAGCCTTCGCGAACCAGGCTTGAGGCGATGTCGGTGCGCAAATCGTAGAAGACTTCACGCCGTTCGCGCAGCGCGGCGGGCTGGATCACAGTATTTATGGTTAGGTGCAGCACCGCCGCCAAAAACGCCAATTGCATGATCGGCCGGGCGATGCGTCCGCGTGAGACGCCGGCGGAATAGGCGACGGCAATTTCGCTGTCGCTGTGCATGCGGTTGACGGCGTAAAGCACGGCGAAAAACAGCGCCAAGGGCAAGATCAGCGACACCAGCTGCGGGATGGCGAGCAGGGTCACCCAGGCAAAGGCGAAGCCGGCGCGGCGATTGGTGATGATGATATCGAGCTGATTGAGGCCCTGGGTCAGGATGGCGATCGCCGCCAACGCGCCCAGGATGCCCAAAAGCGGACCCAGCGCCTGGCGGAACAGGTAGGCGGAAAACGTGTTCATCGCACTCCCTCGCCCATTGATCGGCTAGATGCCAAGTCGGAGCACTGCTTTTCAATCGCGTCGCGCATGGGCTACCACTAGACCGCTTCCCGAAAAAGTGTGTGCGGTTTTTGGATAGGGAAGCGGTCTAAATTGTTGACTCTGAGCACTTCCCAGGCCGCTTGACTGATTTGACAATGCTAGGAAATGCTCTGGGCGGGGCCCACTTGAAGCGCCCATAAAAGTGCTTTTCATGGCAACGAGATTTTCCCTGGAGATTTCATGGACGTTCGTTTCGTAAATGAGGGCCGCGGCGACGCCGTGGCGGTGATGGCTGGGGAGAGCGGTCAGCTGCTGCCAGCGGCCCAGGCGCTGGACGCCGCGGCGGGAGGGCGCATCACTAAGGCAATCACTGCCGCCCGCTTCACCGGCGCTGCCGGCCAAGTGCTCGACATTTTCGCGCCAGAGGGGCTCGATTTCGCCCGTGTTATGGTGATTGGCCTCGGGCCGCTCGACCGCGTCGATGGCTTGGCTGTCGAGCGTTGGGCTGGGCACGCGGTGAAGCGCACTTTGGCGTCCGGCGCTGAACATCTGGTGTTGCAGCCGGACCAATTGCCGAACGTCGCCAAGGCAGACGCGGGTTCGCGCGCCGCGTTTGGCGCGCGCATGGCCGCTTATCGCTTCGATGCCTACCGCACCAAGCTCAAGCCCGATCAAAAGCCGACCCTGCTAGACGTGCAGGTGGCGATGGAAGGCGCCGCCGCCGCCCGTGCTCGGGCCGACAAGGAATTCGCGATCGTCGAAGGCGTGTTCCTGGCCCGCGACCTCGTCAGCGAGCCGCCGAACATCCTCTATCCAGAATCCTACGCCGGCCGGCTCAAGGCCGAATTGGAACCGTTGGGCGTTGAAGTCGAAGTGCTTGATGTGCCGGCGATGGAAAAACTCGGCATGGGCGCCTTGCTGGGCGTGTCGCAAGGCAGCGCGCGCCCGGGGCGCTTGGTCACCATGAGGTGGACGGGCATGGCCTCGAAGAAGGCGCGGCCGATGGCGTTGGTGGGCAAGGGCGTGACCTTCGACACTGGCGGCATTTCGATCAAGCCGGCCGCGGGAATGGATGAGATGAAGGGCGACATGGGCGGCTCGGCCGCTGTCGCCGGGGCGATGAAGGCGCTGGCGCTGCGCAAGGCGAAAGCCAATGTCGTTGGCGTGGTGGCGCTGGTGGAGAACATGCCAGGATCGAACGCGCAGCGGCCAGGCGATATCGTCACCACCATGTCGGGGCAAACCATCGAGGTGCTGAACACCGACGCGGAGGGCCGGCTCATCCTCGCTGACGCGGTTTGGTATGCGCAAGAAACGTTCAATCCAAGCGCGGTCATTGATCTCGCGACGCTGACCGGCGCGGTCGTTGTCGCGCTGGGGAACGAATATGCCGGCTATTATTGCAACAACGAGGATTTGGCGCAGGCGATCCAAACGGCGGGAACCGTCGAGGGCGAATTGGTGTGGCGCCTGCCGCTTGCCGCCGCTTACGATAAGCTCATCGACAGCACCAACGCGGACATGAAAAACATCGCCGGAAAACCGGTCGCCGGTTCCATTGTCGGCGCGCAATTCGTCAAGCGCTTCATCAAGGACGGCGTCGATTGGGCCCATATCGATATCGCCGGCACGGCGTGGAAATCCGCGCCCTACGAGGACCCGCTCTATCCGGCCTGGGCCACGGGCTACGGCGTGCGGCTACTGAATCGCTTGGTTGCGAACAAATACGAGGAATGATGGCTGAGCTTTGGTTCTACCATCTCGAGCGCACGGAGTTGGAAAAAGCGTTGCCGCCGCTGCTGGAGAAGTGCCTGCAGCGCGGTTGGCGGGCGCTGGTGCGTGGGGGCTCGCCGGAACGGCTGGATGCGCTAGATGCGATGATTTGGAGCTTCCGCGACGATAGTTTTGTACCTCACGCGCGCGACAGCCTCGCCAATCCCGAACGCCAGCCCGTGTTGCTGACAGAGGCCGGCGGCAATCCCAACGGCGCGCAGGCGCTGTTCGTGATCGATGGCGCCGAGCCTGGCGATCTGGCCAGCTTTGAGCGCGCGTGCCTCATGTTCGACGGGCGCGACGCCGCTGCCTTGGAAACGGCGCGTTCGCGCTGGAAACAAGCCAAGGACGCTGGCATTGTCGCTTCGTATTGGCGCGAGAGCGCCGCCGGCAAATGGGAGAAGCAAGCATGAAGCGCGCGCTCATCGCCGGTTTGACGCTGCTGGCGGCTGCGTGCGGCAGCGCGCCGCAAACCTCGCGCGATCTCGACCGCATCGCCGCCGAGTATCAGCGCCAGGCGGCGGCGGATCAGCAGCAGCGGCACTCCCAGCAAGACACGTGCGGCATGGCGCAGAGCGCAAGCTTGATCGGATTGATGCAGAGTGAAGTGCGCGCGCCGGAAAACGCTCGTGTGATTTGCTTCGGCTGCACGGCGACGCTGGATCATGTGCCAACGCGCCTGACCATCCAAATTGGCGCCGATCGCAAGGTCGCCAGCATGCGCTGCGGCTGATGGCTGGGCTGGCCGACGCAGGACTATTCGCCGCAGCGGCTGAATATCATCACCGGAACCGATGGCAGGGTTTCCTCGTTGCGTTGTTTCTGAGCTTGAGGGGGGCAGAGGCGGCGGCTATAGAGCGCGCCACACTTGAACCTAGGAGCCCGCCGCCATGGCCGTTGAACGCACGCTGTCGATCCTCAAGCCGGACGCGACCCAGCGTAATCTCACCGGCGCCATCAATGCGGTGATCGAGGAAAGCGGTCTGCGCATCATCGCTCAAAAGCGGATGCGGCTCTCGGACGGGCAGGCCGAAGGCTTCTACGCGGTGCACAAGGAGCGACCATTCTTCCGTGACCTGGTGGATTTCATGATTTCAGGACCAGTTGTGGTGCAGGTGTTGGAGGGCGAAAACGCCATGGCGCGCTACCGCGACGTGATGGGCGCGACCAATCCCGCCAATGCAGCCGAGGGCACGATCCGCAAGCGCTTCGCGGAATCGATTGAGGCCAATTCCGTGCACGGATCGGATTCGCAGGAAAACGCCGAGCGCGAGATCGCGTTCTTCTTCACCGACAGCGAAATCGTCGGCTAGAATTTCCAGACCGCGGGCGCCCTCGCTGGCAGGTTGCCCTAACAAGGGCCCCGGTCCAGAGACCTCACTGCTTTGGCGCGCCGAAATTCGCCTATTTGTAACCAGAAAAATCGGGGCGAAATGGGCGCATATCGGACAACGGCGAAAGTTCAATTCGACCAGCGTCCAGATTCCAGTGAAGCGGGCGCTCGCAAAGCACCGCTGAATCGCCGGCGCGCGATCCTGTAGGTGCGCGCCCGCACATCGGGCCGCCGACCAGTATATAAACGACGCTCCCGCCGCCGGAGGATTCTACAAAATACCCATGCACGCCGGCTTGGAAGAGGGTAGCCGCGTTCGCTGCTTGGTTGGCGCCGTCAAAGATGGCGACGCCGCCGCCGCTGTTGCCGACAAAAATACTGGCTGCGCCGTCGCACACGAGCAGCGCGTCCCTGAGAATGAAATCCGGAGCGCCATCTTGATTGAGGTCGGCAGCTTCGATGGAATCGGCGAGATTAAACACGCCGCCCGCGCCTTCGCAGAATTGCCTATTCTCGGCGATGGCCGCCGTGAGCGCGGGCGGGTATTCCAGCTCACGAGGCGCCGCTTGCGTGCAGGCGCCAGCGGCGAGACAAAGTCCGAACCCCAACAGCAGCGCGCGCGCAAACTTCATTTTTGGCCCCCGTTTGAAACGCAAATCATCCAAGAGCCAACAATGCGGACACGCTCACCCCTCCCCCGCAACCGTGGGGGCGCCGCCTTCCCCCTTCGCGGGGGAGAAGGACAAGCAGCCTCACTTCTTCTTTTGGCCCATCCCCTTGTCGCCCATGCCTTTGTCCATGGGCTTGCCGGAGGGCGCCGTGCCCTTGCCGGGCGCGGGGGCTGCCTTTTGTTGCGTGCCGCCTTGCTGGGGCAGCGGGCCGCCTGGAGTTTTCTCTGGCATATGCGCCTCCTTGGTTGAGAGGTGTGAGCCTAGAGCGCGTTAGGAAAAGTGGGAAGCAATTTTCCCTCAAGACGCGCGTTGAATCAAAACAAACGAGAACAAGATCGATAGCGATCTTGCTCTAGTCGAGCGCTTGGCGCGCCGCCACTATTTCCGCGCGATAATTTCCAGAACCAGCGGCGTCACCATCAATGTGCCCGGTTTTTGCGAAACACGGGTGAATTCATCGCGCATATCCTGAGCCATTTGCGGAGTGATGCGGTTCAGTTCGAGCAGGCGGTCGATGTGGATGTCAAAGAAGCCGATCGGCCAGCGCCAGACGTTGTCGTCCTTGGACACCACATCGACATAAGGGCGGAAGCTCTCGAGCTTGAGGCCCATTTCGGTCAGCCAAGCGGGCAGGTTGCGGCCGACATCTGGCTCGCCGCCCGAACCGCGCCAATTAGCCACGACTTCATCGACGAAGCGCTCGAAATTCGGCGCGGCTGGGGCCAAACGCCAAGTCTGGTAGTCGAGATATTCATGGAACACGAGCGCGCCGCCGGGGCGCACCGCATCCACCAGCTTCTGCAGCGCGGGTTTCGGATCGGGCAGGAATGCCAGCACCCAGCGCACCCAGGCGGCGTCGGCGTCCTTCACCGGCAGCGCATCGGTGGCGAAATCCACCTCGAAGGTCTGAACCTGCGGCATGCCGCGGGCCTTGGCCTGCGCTTCCAGCGTGTCAAGAAAGCGCCGCGAGCGTTCGAGCGCATAGACGGCGCCTGTGGGCCCCACGATCTCGGCCAAATCCATGGTTGCAAATCCTGGCCCGGCCCCGAAATCGATCACCTTGGAGCCATCGCCGATGCGCGCGCGGGTCCAGGCGTCGAGCGCGCGCGGGCGCCAGACCCGGTGCTGAAAGCCGAGCCGGTAGATCTCATCGTCGTGGGTGCCGAGGACGTAGTCGCGTTCAGCCATCAGGGCGCTCCTGGGGAGGATATAGGCGCTCGGCGGCAGAGCGTCTCGCCGTTTTAGGACCTGGCGCCGCCCTCGCTTCGGATCTGCGAGGCGTACTCGGCCAGGCATTGTGGGTAGAGCGCGTGTTCCAGCGCCAGCACCCGCGCCGCCAGCGTTTCGGGAGTATCGCCAGGCACGATCGGCATGCGAGCTTGGCCGAGAATGTCGCCGGCATCGACCTCCTCAACCACCAAATGTACGGTGCAGCCGTGCTCCTCGTCGCCATTTTCCAGCACGCGCTCGTGGGTTTTTGTGCCGGGGTATTTCGGCAGCAACGACGGATGGATGTTGAGCAGCCGCCCTTTCCAGGCGCGCACGAAAAACGGCGTCAGCACGCGCATGAAGCCGGCCAGCGCGACGATGTCGATGTTACGCTGGACGAGCAGTGCGTCGAGATCGCGCTCGAAGACTTCGCGGCTCTTGCCATAGGGCCGATGATCGAGGGTCAGCGCCTCAATCCCCGCCGCACGTGCGCGTTCCAAGCCTGCGGCGCCAGGCACATTGGAAACCGCGAGCACCACTTCGTAGGAATCTTGCTTGGCGTCCAATAGGGCCTGCAAGTTCGAGCCGCGCCCGGAAATCAGCACGGCGACGCGCTTTTTCATGGCCCCGGTGCTTGAGAATATGTGCCGTCATTCCGGACGCGCGGAGCGCGATCCGGAACCCAGGGGCAACCGCCGCTCCCGTAGCCCCTGGGTTGCGGGTTCCGCCTATGGCGGTCCCGGAATGACGGTGATGTGTTGTCCATCAACGGAGTTTGAGATCCCCGATTACGAACGCGCGTTCGCCGGCGGCGTTGAGATGGGCGATCACTTCCGCCGCGCGCGCCGCGTCCGCGATCAACACCATGCCGACCCCCAGATTAAACGTGCGGCGCATCTCGCTTTCGGGGACGCCGCCGGTCGATTGTAGCCACTCGAACACTGCCGGGCGCGCCCAGGCGTTCCAATCAAAATTCGCCGCCAAACGATCGGGCAGGGCGCGCGGCGTATTTTCAATCAAGCCGCCGCCGGTGATGTGGGCGGCGCCCTTCACCAGCTTGGCGTCGAACAGGGGCTTTAACGCGCGCGCGTAAATCCGCGTCGGTGTGAGCAGCGCCTCGGCGAGTGATTTGCCATGCTCGAAAGGCGCCGGCGCCTCCCACGCCAGCCCCGCGTGCTCCACCACCTTGCGCACCAGGGAATAGCCGTTGGAGTGAGGCCCGCTTGAGGCGATGGCGATAAGCGTGTCGCCAGCTCGCATTTCGTCCATACGCGGCAGCAGCGTTCCGCGTTCGGCGGCGCCGACGGCAAAGCCGGCGAGGTCGTAATCGCCCTTGGCGTACATGCCCGGCATTTCCGCGGTCTCGCCCCCGGCCAGAGCGCAGCCGGCCTGGCGGCAGCCTTCGGCGATGCCCCGGACGACGATGGCGGCCTGGTCGGCGTCAAGCTTGGCGGTGGCGTAATAATCCAGGAACATGAGCGGCTCTGCGCCCTGCGCCGAGAGGTCGTTCACGCACATGGCGACCAGGTCGATTCCGACACATTCGTGGCGGCCGCTCTCGATGGCGATTTTCAACTTGGTGCCGACCCCATCGGTAGTGGCCAAGAAAATCGGGTCCGTGAAGCCAGCGGCCTTGGGGTCGAATATTGCGGCAAACCCGCCCAAGCCGGCCTCCGCTCCGGGCCTGGCGGTTGACTTGGCGGCGGGCTTGATCAGCTCGACCAAGCGCTCGCCCTCGTCGATATCGACGCCGGCATCCCTGTAGGTAAGGCCATTGGTCTTGGATTGGGTCACGCTATGGGTCCAGATGCCGCCACATTGATAGGTGATTCCGCGCCCGTTAGGGTCATCTGCAATCCGTTTTGAGGTTCCGTGATGAAGGCTGTGCGCTTGGCCGCAATGGCTGCTTTTTTCCTGGCCGCCTTGTGCGCGCTCGCGCCGGCCCCGGCAAGCGCTCAGACCGAGCGCGACAACGTGTTCGCGGTCGCCGGTGTCCGGGTCGATGAGACTGCGGCGACCGGGGCCGCCGCCCAGCAGGCCGGCTTCGCCGCCGCGCAGCGGGCTGGTTTGGAGCGTCTGGTGCGCCGCCTCACTTTGCCCGAGGAAGTCACCCGGCAGGGCGCGCCAAATGTGGCCGATCCCGATCTGGAGCGTTTGGTGCTCAGCGTCGATGTCGAGGACGAGCGCCGCTCGGGCACCCGTTACATTGGCCGGCTCAGTGTCCGCTTCGATCCCAGCGGCATCCGCACGCTGCTTCGCAGCAATAATCTGACCGTCGTCGATACCCGCACCGGGCCGGTGTTGGCGGCGCCGCAAGTTGTCGCCGCGACGGCTCCGGAAACGGCTGCGCTGTGGCGTCAAGTTTGGGAAGAAGGCGGTTTCGGGCAGGAGCTGGCGCCATTGACGATCGCGCCGGCCACCCTTGTTGGCGCTCCGGACTGGACCGCGTCTGCGCCGTTTGCTCAGGCCGCCGCGGCAGGTTCGGTGCTTTACGCCACGTTGCGCGTGCAGGGTGCGGTGGCGCGCGCCGCCTTGGTTGAGGTGGCGGCGAACGGCGTGCGGCGCG
>JANNFH010000448.1:0-12298 GCA_031379565.1 Alphaproteobacteria bacterium | reverse complement strand
TTCTGGCAAGGATCCATATCCCGCCATCGCCTTACGCTCGGCCGGGACAACAAAACCCATTGCGCCGTTGGTGCTCGCGGCTTCCACCGGCCCCGCAGCGAAGAACATCCAACGATAATAGGCGGCGCGATCCTTGGAATTGGTGGGAGCAAGCCCAGCTTGCGGAAACGCATCCGCGAGATAGGCGCAAATGGCCGCGCCTTCAGTAACGACGAGGTCACCGTGCTTGAGCGCCGGCACCTTTCCCATTGGATTGACCGCAAGAAACGCCGGCGCCTTCATCGTCGTGCCGTACTCCAACACCTCGGTGCGGTAGGGCTGGCCCACCTCCTCCAGCATCCAGCGCACGATGCGCCCGCGCGACATCGGGTTGGTGTAGAAAACGAGATCGTCCGCCATGTTCTTGCCCTCCTACGCCGCTTTCGCGGTCCGGAACAAAAAGCGAACCGCATAGAGCTTGTCAAGTCGAAACTCGCGCCCGCGCGTTCGCATTCGTCAGTTGGGCGCGCCGCGTCCTTTGAGCGGAAAATACTCGCGCCAGGGCCGCGCCTCATGCGTCTCCCGCTGGTCAAGCGAGAAACTTGTAAGCGGCGGTTCAAACCGGTTCAGTGCAGGCGCACACGAGGTCGGCGGAGGAATTTCCATGGTCCGGAGCATGATCGGCGCGCTCGCGGCGCTCGCATTGATGGGCGCCGGGGCGGAGGCTCAGACGCCGCCGCGCGATGCCAATTTCGGCCGTGGCGAGCGCGTGTCCGGCGAAAGCTTCGCCACCCGTTCGCCAGTGATCGCGCCGCACGGCGCGGCGGCGACGGCGCACCCGCTGGCGACTCAAACCGCTCTCGACATGCTCCGCGCCGGCGGCACCGCCATCGATGCGGCCATCGCCGCCAACGCCATGCTGGGCCTGGTCGAGCCCACCGCGAACGGCATTGGCGGCGATATTTTCGTCATCCTCTGGGATCCGCGGACACAGCGCCTCTATGGGTACAACGGGTCGGGACGCTCTCCGCGCGGCTTGTCGCTGGCGGAATTGCGGCGCGTCGCGCGTCAGCGCGGCGATTCCGAGCACGTGCCTAGCTTTGGCGCGGCGAGCGTCAGCGTGCCGGGAACGGTCGATGGCTGGTTTGCGCTACATGAACGCTTCGGTCGCACGCCGATGGCGGATTTGCTGGCGCCCGCGATCGCTCATGCCCGCGAAGGCGCGCCGATCCCGCAAACCATCGCCATGTATTGGGCCAACAATCGCCGCCGGTTGGAACGCGAATTCGCCGAGGGGCGACTCGAAGAGATCGAAAATGCGCGCCACACCTATTGGCGCGATTTGGCTCAGCTGGCGGAGCAATCGCGCGCGGTTGCGGCGACCCTCCAGCCAGGCGCACCCAACAGAATTGTCACCGGACGCCGGGCAGAGCGGCCAGACGACATGATTGGCCGCATGCCAGACGGGCATTCGCTGTTCGCCAATCCCGACCTTGCGGGCACGTTGGAGCTGATCGCGCGCGATGGGCGAGACGCTTTTTATCGCGGCCCGATCGCGCGCACCATCGACGCTTATATGCGCCGCATCGGCGGTTGGCTGCGCTATGACGATTTCGCGGCCCACCAAGGCGAATGGGTTGACCCGGTCTGCGCCCCTTATCGCGATGTGCAGGTGTGTGAAATCCCGCCCAACTCGCAGGGAGTCGTCGCGCTGCAGACCTTGCGCATTCTCGACGGCTTCAATCTGCGCGATATGGGGTTTCTCTCAGTGAACTCGCTGCACACCCAGATCGAGGCGACGCGCCTCGCGTTCGCCGACCGCGCGCAATTCTACGGCGACCCCGCCTTCACCCATTTCGACGCCAATCGCCTGCTCGGCGACGAATACACGCGCGAGCGCCGCGCCATGATCTCCAACGACCACGCTATGGCGCCGCCGCCACACGCGGAGCTGCGCATCGATGGCGACACCACCTACCTCACCACCGCCGATGCCGACGGCATGATGGTGTCGCTGATCCAGAGCAATTATCGCGGCATGGGCTCAGGGCTCGTGCCCGACGGCTTGGGTTTCATGTTGCAAGACCGAGGCGAGTTGTTTTCGCTGCAAGGCGGCCACCCAAATGTCTATGCACCGGGGCGGCGCCCGTTTCAGACCATCATTCCCGCTTTCGCGCTGAAGAACGGTCAACCGTGGCTGGCCTTTGGCGTCATGGGCGGAGACATGCAGCCCCAAGGCCACGTGCAGATCATCGTCAATCTGGTTGATTACGGGCTCGACCTGCAATCCGCCGGTGACGCCGCGCGCTACCGCTTCTATGGCGGCGCCGAACCAACCGGCGATGAGCCGGATGGCGTGGGTTTCGTGGCGATGGAAAACGGGGTGCCGCCCGACGTGCGGAATGAATTGGCGCGGCGCGGGCATCGCTTGCTCCCTGCTGACGGTTCATTCGGCAGCTACCAAGCGATCATGCGCAACGAAAACGGAATCTACGAAGCCGCTACCGAAATGCGCAAGGATGGCAGCGCGGGCGGCTATTGAGCAACGTTTGCCCCCCCTCCATGAAAAATGCTCCCTCATTCCGGGTTCGGCTTCGCCGCCCCGGAATGACGGAATTATTTGCTTTGCTCATTGCGGCGGTCGCCCTCACCGCTTGCGGCCCGCAAATCGGCAACCTTGAAAAAGGCGAGAGCGGGCGCGTTGTGCGTGCTTTCAATGGCGATGCGCTTGAACTCGATTCCGGCTTGCGCGTGTTCTTGGCCGAAATCGACGCGCCGGGATACCAGGACGCGTATTCCGCGCAGTCACGAGGCGAACTGGAGGCGCTTGCCCTGCACCGCCGCGTTCAGCTCGCTTATGGCGGAACCAAACGTTGGGTGCGGCGGTCGCGCGAGGGCGAGCCGGCGCCCGCCGAACCGCCGTCGGAAACCGCGATCGCGCACGTGTTTGTGCAAAGCGAAGGCGGGCGCTGGTTCTGGCTGCAGCACGAATTGGTTGCGCGGGGCGCGGTGTTCGTGCGCCCACGCCACGACAATCATGCGCGCACCGCCGAGCTCGTCGCCGTGGAACGCCAAGCCCGCGCCAGTGAACGCGGGCTTTGGGCGCAGCGCGCCTACCAGCCGCTCACTGCGCGCGCCGCTGCTGCATTGGCGCTCGTCTACAACGACAATTGCCTGCGCGGACCCGCGCCCTATCGCATGGTTGAGGCCCGCATCAGCGCCGCTGAAGTACTGGACCGGCGCGCTTCGCTCGCACTCGAGGGCGCGCCGCCAGAGACGCCATTCGCCATCGTGCTGTTCGGTTCGAGTTTCGCCAATTGGGACGGCCCGCCGCTACGCTCGCTCGTCGGCGCGCGCGTGCGGGCGCGCGGAACGCTCGGGGTTTATCGCGAGCAGCCGCAATTGTGCTTGGATCATTCCGCGCAACTCGAAGTGCTGCGCGAACCCACCTCTTCCCGGGGCGCTGCGCAGCAGCAGGCCCGGGACCCATAAACGCCCTCTGCCGTGTTTCTGGGCGGCCCCGGACTTCGCTTCGCAAATCCGGGGTGAGCGCGCTTAGGCTGCGGCGGCGGCTTGCTTCTTCGCGGCCAGCGACGCCGAAAGGCGCGTCAACGCGTCATCGCGTCCGATATTCTCTACCGCGGCGAGTTCGCGCGCCATCCGGTCGAGCGCGCTCTCATAGAGCTGGCGCTCGGAATAGGATTGCTCAGGCTGGTCACCGCCGCGATGAAGGTCGCGGACGACTTCGGCGATCGAGACCAGATCGCCCGAATTGATCTTGGCTTCGTATTCCTGGGCGCGGCGCGACCACATCGTCCGCTTGATGCGAGCGCGGCCGGACAAGGTCTTCAGCGCCTCATTGACCACCGCGCCGGAGGCTAGCGGCCGCATGCCGCAGGAGCGCGCCTTCGCTGTCGGCACCCGCAGCGTCATTTTGTCTTGCTCAAACGAGATCACGAACACGTCGAGATCGATCCCGGCCACCGATTGCTTCTCCACCCCCATGACCCGGCCAACCCCGTGGGCCGGATAGACGATATGGTCCCCCGGGCGGAAAGCGTTCGGCGTGGCGGCGGTTACGGCGGTTCCGAGCATTCGCGGCTCCATATCTCTCTATTTATCCCAAACCGCCGAACCACATCGCGCAACAAAGCCGCAGCACACGGGAACCACGTTCGGTTAAGCCCGACCGCAAGACCAGCCCCTGTGCGCACCCGATTGGCGCGATGAATGAATCCGACGGTCCGGCGCGGCGCGGCGCGCGCGCCTTCAATTGATAGTCTTATATACCACAACGCCGAGGCTTTCGGAAGAGCTAGATGCTGTGAATTTAGTCGCCCTGTCCTGGCTTGGGGCTGAAGTATTGCTCAAATTTTCCTGCCTTGTCCCTGAATTCATCTGCATCAGGCGGCGGGGTTCCTTTATGGGTTATATTTGGCCAAATCTTCGCGTATTCGGTGTTTACTTTAAGCCACTTGCCATCCGGGCTGTCTTCGGAATCGGGCTTAATGGCGTCCACTGGGCATTCGGGCTCGCAAACCCCACAATCAATGCATTCTTCCGGGTGAATAACGAGGAAGTTTTCCCCCTCGTAGAAGCAATCGACGGGGCAAACCTCGATGCAATCCATCAATTTGCAACGCACGCATGCGTCGGTGACGATGTAAGTCATTGCCCGCCTTCAAGTCCCCGGACCATTTTCACCAAACCGCGCGGCTCCGCGCCGCTGACATGACGATGCGCGCTCGGCGCGTCAAGCGACCAAGTCGGCGCGCACTTCGGCATAAAGCCCGCGCGCCGCTTGCGCCGAACCACGCCGCGAAGCGAACGCCTCGACCTTGATGGCGCGCAAAACGCCGGCCTCGGCAAACACCAAGACGTCACCCGCCGTGACGGTAGCCGAGGCCTTACTCAGCCGCTGCCCGTGGCCCTCGCGGAACAGCCGGACCCCGCCTTCGGCCACCAGTCGCGAGGCCGCTGCACGCGCCTTAAAAAAACGCGCGCGCCAGAGCCAGACGTCGATGCGCTGGCGCTCAACGGTCAATTTGGCGGCCCTCGCCGCTTGCCGCGCTCCGGCTCGGCCGAGAGCAAATCCGGCAGCGCCGCAAACGGATTGTCCTCGCCGCGCGACCGTGCCCGCGCCGCCCGCGCCGGCGGGGCCAGGCGCCAAAGGCACTGTTCGTCGGCGCGATACCCCAAAGCTGCAAGCACGCCAGGCAGATCCCGGAGCGGAACACCAATGAGCCGCGCCATCTCAGGCGTCGGCGCGGCGCCGCGTTTCGCCCGCGCTTCACGCACGGCGCCAGCCAACAGCTCAACGCGGTCGAAGCGCACGCCGATGCGCCCGCACAAGCGATAGCCAGCGGCGGCGCATGCAATCCACGTTAGGGCGCTTTCACACGGCGCCGAGAGCGCGCCGGGGCGAGGCAAGAACAGGGCGGTCGGCGGCGCGGCTTGAGAGCAATGAACGAGGACAGCGAGCGTGCGCGCAGCGCGCGGGCGGATCAGAGCCGGCATGTAAATAGAATGGCGCCCGATGCGCACGCCGAACTGCGCCAACGCTTTGCGAGCATCGGGCGAAAGCGCGAACAGCTCGGCGTCGCCGCGGTCGAGCGCGCCTGCGTTCTCGATCAGGCGGAACGCAAGCCCGCGCGCTGTCGCCGGCAATCGCCCTTCCCGCCACGCCGCCTCGAGCCCAGCCAAAGATTTCAGATCGACGCCAATGCGGGCGGCGAGCCAAGCCTGCAACTGAGCTATTGCGGCTTCGCGTGCAGGCGCCGGCGCTGTTTCAGCGCCAATCAACTCGGCGCGCGGGCGCAACAAAGCTCCGCTTGCGGCGATGCGCGCCATCACCACCCCGCCGACGCGAAGCCTGCCGTCGCGATCAAGCTCAATCGATTTTTCATCCGCGCCGGCAATTTCGCTGAGCCGGCGCGCAACTTCGGGCTTCAACGCGCGCCACGCGGCGTTGCGCACGGCGCGACCTTCCAATCCCAGCGCACGCGGATCGGGTTTGAACTCCAGCCCCTCCAGACGGCCGACGAAATGGCCCTCTACGCTCACTTCGCCGTCGCTGGAAATGCCCGCGAGCATGACATCTTCGCGCTTGAGGCCCTTGAGCAGCGCGCTAGTGCGTCGGTCGATGAAGCGTTGCGTCAGCGCCTCGTGCAGCGCATCGGAGAGCTTATCCTCCACGGCGCGGGTGCGTGCGCGCCAACCCTCCGCGTCGTCGAGCCAATCGGCGCGGTTGGCGGCGTAGGTCCAGGTGCGCACGTGCGCCAAACGCGCTTGCAACGCGTCGAGATCGCCTTGCGGGGAATTGAGCCTTTCAAGCTCAGCGGCAACCCATTCCGGCGGCACGCGGCGTTTGGGGCCAAGAATATAGCCGGCAATGCGCGCTGCCAGCCGCGCATGTTCATCCGCAGATGCTTTGCGGAAGTCCGGCAATTGGCAGGCCTCCCACAAGCGCGCGACGTGGCTGGGGTCACGCACCAGAGCTTCGATCTCCGCGTCCGCAGAGACGTGTTTCAAAGCGGTTTCATCGTCCGCGCCGCGAACGCGGGTGAGGCCCGGACGATCCGGCGGCGCCTGCAGCGATGCAATCAGCGCCGCGATGGACTCGAAGCACAGCGCGGGATTGCGCCATTGCACTGCGGTCACGGTTTCAAATTCGTGGTTTTCGACGCGCTCGATGACGTCTTCATCGAAATACGCGCATTCGCCGGTTTCGCCAAAGGCGCCGTCGCGGGTGAAGCGCCCGGCCCGGCCGGCAATTTGTGCAATCTCATCGGCGCGCAAATCGCGCCAGGAATGGCCGTCGAACTTACGCCGCGACGCAAAAGCGACGTGATCGACATCCATGTTAAGGCCCATGCCGATGGCGTCGGTGGCGACCAGGAAATCCACCTCGCCGTTTTGGTACAAAGCCACCTGCGCATTGCGCGTGCGCGGGCTGAGCGCGCCCATCACCACCGCTGCCCCGCCGCGATGGCGGCGCAACAATTCGGCGATGGCGTAAACTTCCTCCGCCGAGAACGCCACCAACGCCGAGCGCTTGGGCAGTTTGGTGATCTTGCACGCGCCGGCATAGGTCAGCGTCGACATCCGTTCGCGCCGGATGATCTCGGCTTCAGGCAACAAGCGCCGGATCATCGGCCGCATCGTGTCGGCGCCGAGCAGCATCGTCTCGCCGAAGCCGCGCGCGCTTAGCAATCGCTCGGTGAAGACGTGCCCACGATCGAGATCGGCGGCCACTTGGATTTCGTCGATCGCCAGAAATTCGACCTTCAGATCGAGCGGCATCGCCTCGACGGTGCAGATGAAATAGCGCGCGCTGTCTGGCCAGACTTTCTCTTCGCCCGTCACCAGCGCCGCCGCGCCCGCGCCTTTGGCCGCGACCACGCGGTCGTACACTTCTCGCGCCAGCAGCCGCAGCGGCAGCCCAATCATGCCGCTCGAATGGCCGAGCATCCGCTCGATGGCTAAATGGGTCTTGCCTGTATTGGTGGGACCGAGGACGGCCTTCAAAACCGCCTTCGTGCGGGCCGCGCGCAGAGCCATGGCCCAAACGATGGTTCGCTGGCGTGGCGTTTTCAAGTCGTGCGGCGCCCCGGCGCCCGACAAGTAAAGGCGGGCAAGCTGTCAGTAGAAAAGAATAAGAACGAATCACTCGCGAATCGCTGACCTCGATTCGTTTCTTGTTCGTTCACCGCTAAATCTTGTGGTTAATACTTAAGTAGAACACAAGACTGGAGCTGAACTCGGGAACATTCTTAGCGTGAGCATCCGCAGATGCGGTCCGCTGCATCCCCCATAGACAAGGGAGGCTTCATGACCATCAGGCTCAGGACCGGTGCGCTTGCGCTGTTTGCCCTCATCACGCTTGCCGTCGCTCCTGTGGCGGCGCAGCCGGCGGCGGAGACGTTCGATCCGCGGAGCTACCAAGGCCAGGTCGCTGGTGAATTGACCCAAGTGCTCGTGCTCGGCACGCCGCACCTTTCCAGCGCGCCAGACAGCTTCGACCCTGCCGTCCTGGAGCCGCTGCTGAGCCGGCTGGCTGCATTCCGGCCCAATGTCATCGCCATCGAAAATCTATCCGGCGAAGAGGTGCAGACGCTTATGACCTATACCGGCGCCTATCCAGGCGTGGCGGCCGATTACGCGACGCGCATCATGGCGCTGATGGCGGCTGCGCGCGAAGCGACCGGTCTCGACATTGCTGCGGCAGATTTCGAAATGCGCCGCACGTTGGCGAACCTGAGCGCCGCGACCACGGCCGCGACACGGCGTCGGCTGGCCGCAGTGATGATGGCCGCGGGCGACCCTATGTCGGCATTGGTGCAATGGCGCCGGCTGGCGTCGGCGGACCGCGCCGCGGGCGCTGATTTCTCACAAGTGCTGGTCGATGGCATTGAAGCCCTCGCGGCGCGGCGCAACGAGAGTCAGATGATCGGCGCCAGCCTCGCGGCGCGATTGGACCTCGATCGCCTCTACCCCATGGACGACCACACCTCAGATGACGTGTTGTGGGGCGTTGCCGATTCAGCGGTTGAAAACATCTATGGCGGCGTGGCGTTCCAACAAGCCATTGCCGGACCCGAATTCGCCTCCCTCGCCCATGCCGCCGAAAACATGCGCACCGCCGACGAGACGCTCGCGACCTATCGCCAGCTGAATGCACCATCTGCAGGCCTGGCCGACGCACGCGGCCAATGGTTGCCGCTGCTGCAGACCGCCTATCCTGACGATGTCGGCCGCAAGGTCATCGCCGCGTGGGAAACACGCAATCTGCGCATGGCGGCGCATATTCGTGAAGCGGCTGGCTCAGCGCCTGGCGGGCGCGTGCTCGTCATCGTCGGCAGCGCGCACAAAGCTTGGCTGGACGCCTATCTCGGCATGATGAGCGACATGCGCATCGTCAGCGCGCCGGAAATCCTGCGTTAGTTAACCGCCGCGCCATTTACGCGCAGTGACCGGGCTTGCAGGCGCACAACGCCAGCATCGTTCGTGGGCATTTCAATCTGCACCGGCGCGAACAGGCCGCTTGGCGTCGGCGCGAACAGAAAAGTGAGCTCACCTGGTTCTTGCGGGTCGGAGAAGCCGGCGATGGGACGGAATTGCACCCGGCAGCGGATGGCGTCGCCCTCGAAGCCGGGCAAATCGACCTCCACCCGGCCATTGGGCGACAGGACGAAATCGAAGCGGGAGCGAGCGTCCATGTAGACACGCAAAGTCCGCGCGCAGGGATCGCCGCTGGCGGTGATCATGGCGGCGATGGCTGTGAGCTGATCGATGACATTGCGCTTCTGCTCAGCGGTGGCGGGAGGATCGCCCATGCCCATCCCGGCGGGTTCGGAAACGGTGGTGACATCGCTTGGCGTGAAACTCGCCCGCACAAGCCGGCCGTTAGGCCGGTCCTCGCGGCGCCGCCCGCCCTGGTGCTGGTAGGCGCTGGGGTGCAAAGCGCCCTCCACAACCGCGCCGCGTACCGAATAGGTGTAATCCTGGTTGCGGCCCGCCAACGCCGCGACTAAGCCGGTCATGCGCCGATCGGCGCTGGCTTGGTAGGTCGCGCCGGTTTGGCTGAAAGTGAAGGTGAACACTCCCGCTTCGATGCCGCGCGCGTACACCGCGTAGCGCCCCTCAAACGTCCGGGCAACAGTCTGGCTGTGGGCGGCGGAGGCCGGCGCAAGCAAGGCAAGGGCCGTAAGGAGGGCGGCAAGAGGCTTTTTCACTTGGATTGGCTCCGGGCTTTGGTGCATTCTTTTGGTGCATTCTATTGGCCGATTGCGGCTGATCCAGGGATGAACTGAATGCGGCCACAATTCGGCCTTCCGGCCCTTTTGACCTGCTTCGCCCCGGCCTCCAACTTGACCTCTCCCAGCCGTTCGCGTAAGCGTCCGCGCTTCAATTTCCCCGAAAAGTCTTGAGAGCAACCCCCATGTCCCGCCGCTGCGAGCTGACCGGCACCAACCGCCAGATCGGCCACCGAGTGAGCCATTCCAACATCAAGACCAAGCGCGAGTTCAAGCCGAACTTGCTCGACGTCACGTTGGCCAGCGACGCGCTTGGGCGCGCCTTCCGCATGCGCATCACCGCCGCAGCGCTGCGCACGGTGGACCATCGCGGCGGCTTCGATGGCTTTCTGCTGAAGGCGAAAGCCGAAGAGCTTTCCGGCCGCGCCGCGAAAATCCGCCGCGATCTGAAGAAGAAGCTGGCCGAAATCCAAGCCGCGGCCTGACTTGGCCGAGGAACGCGGCCTGCGCATCGGTTCGTTCGCAGGCGCGCCGATCGTCATTGACCCAAACATCCTGTTTCTGGTCGCCTATGTCGTAGGCGCCGCCGCGCTGAGCGGCGGGCTTGGCGCAGTGTCCAGCGCGCTCTTGTTTCTCGCCGCGTTGATGCTCGCGGTGTTGCTGCACGAGTTTGGCCACGCCGGCGTGGCCGCCGCGCTCAAATTGCGGAGTAAGCGAATTGTGCTCACCTTCTTCGGCGGCCATGTCGAGTTCGCCGAACAGCCCCGCGCGCGCTGGCAGGAGATCGCTGTTTCCGCCGCCGGTCCGGCGGCGAATCTGATTTGCGCCGGCGCGCTGCCGCTCGCCATAGGTTGGTTCTCACAATTCGGCTGGCCCAGCCGCGACACGCCGCTCGTGCTCAATCTGCTGGATTCATTTTTCTATGTCAGTCTGATGCTTGGCGCCTTCAATCTGCTGCCAGGCTTTCCGCTCGACGGCGGGCGCATCCTTAGCGCCGCGCTCTCCTACGCCATGCCGCGCCACCGCACGCATCTGATTGCGGCGTGGATCGGTCTGCTCGTCGCCGCCGCACTGGTCGGCCTGGCGCTGTTCCAGCAATGGTGGTGGACGGTTTTCGTCGGCGCACTCCTGGCGCTCTCGGCCTGGGCGGAAATTCGCCGCGCCCAGGCGGCGCTGCAAGCCGAGGCTCAATCCAACGCCGCATCGAACGCGTAGAGCAGCGTGCGCTGCTGGCCGCTGAAATTGTTATCCGAGAGAATGTAAAGGCGAAGCCCGCCGTCCGGTCCGCGCGTCGCGGCGATTGCTTCGAAATTGTCGAGCAAAAGCGGCGGCGCCAGAAACGCCCATTCGGTGACGCGCGCGCCCGCGTACGCGGCTTCCAAACTATCGGCGGCGATGCGGGTAATGCGCGTACGCACCCCGATCACCGGCGCGTAAAAGCGCTCCAGCGCTACGAAATCATCGCTATCGGGTAAGCGGTCGAGGCTCACCAGCGAAAACCCAGAATCCAGCGCATAGTGCGAAATCGGCGGCGCCGGTTCGCCCGCTTGCAGCGGCGCGCGCCACAGCGCGCCGCTATCTTCCGCGCCCACCAGCAAAACGCCATCCGCCATCGCCGCCAGCGCTTCGAGGCCCGAATTGGAGGGCAAGCGCGCGACATCCGCTAGCACAGGACCGGGTGATGCGGCGCCGAAGGGGCCGTCGCGGTTGAGATCGTAGATGCGGATGGTCTGGCTTTGCTCGAAGCTCACGGCAAAGCGCCCGTCCTGCAATTGCGCCAGATCCTCGGCGTCCCCTGCTTCCTTGGTGCTGAATGGCTGGCCGTGCTCATCGCGCATCCCCGCGATGCGCGTCTCGGCGAGACCGACCAGCGCGCCCGAATCGTCAAGCTCCAAGCGCGCCGACAACCACGCGCCGGCATCGCTCACGGCGATCAGCCGGCCATCCTCAAGCACTTCCATGCCGGACCAGCCGCCGAAAGCCTCATCGCTCGAAGACAGCTCAAGCCCGCCGCGAAAGCTCAACATGCCAACGCGCGCCTCGCCCAGCTCTACCGCGCGCGCCTCAACCGCGACGGAGCGCCATTGCTCCACGATCGGCGCATCCGCACGCACTGGCGAACACGCCGCGAGCGCCAGCGCAAGCACCACCAACGCCATGACAGTCGCGCCCTTCTTCACGCCAGCACCCGCGTGCGCTTGCGCTCGGTGCGCTTGCCGCGTCGCATCGGGGCCGGCGTTTCATCGAACAATTCCGCCAGCTTCTCGGTCATGGCGCCGCCGAGCTGTTCGGCGTCGGTGATGGTGACGGCGCGTTTGTAATAGCGCGTCACATCATGGCCGATGCCGATCGCGATCAACTCGACCGGCGAACGCGTCTCGATCCAATGAATCACCTGGCGCAAATGCCGTTCGAGATAATTGCCGGGATTGGCCGAAAGCGTGGAATCGTCTACCGGCGCGCCATCGGAAATCACCATCAGGATGCGCCGCTGTTCGGCGCGCCCGAGCAGCCGATCGTGCGCCCACATCAGGGCCTCGCCGTCGATGTTCTCTTTCAACAAG
>JANNFH010000447.1:0-2244 GCA_031379565.1 Alphaproteobacteria bacterium | reverse complement strand
CTCGGCCGCGCCGCCGGCAGGGCGCTCGCGAAAGTCGGCCAGCTCGGTGAAGCGCAGGTCGTAGCGGATGCCACCCTGGTACAGGCCGGTCATGAAGATGGCCTGCCGGCGCAACATCGCCGCCAGGCGGAACGGGCCGTCGGAAAAACGCGCCGGCGCGCCGAGGAAGGGCAATACGACCGTGCGTGAACGCTCCGACGACGCGGCGCCCGGCAGCAGCCGGTCGCCGAGCAGGCCGGCAATGCCGCCCTGGTCGAGCCAGTCGCGCACTTCGAGCATCGCGCCGGGGCGGCCGAGCGCGATCGTGCGCAGCTTCGCTTCGGGCGCGATGGCCTTGAGCGTGGCGTTGCTCAGGCGCGCGGTGTCTTCGTACATCAGCATGGCCACGTGGAGGCCGTGCTCTTCACCGACGGCGCGCAGTGCCTCGAAGCTGCCCAGGTGTGCGCCGACCATCAACGCGCCCTTGCCGCTGGCGATCGGGATGTCGATCGCCTCGGTGCCGATGGCGTGCACGTCGAAGGCTTCGAAGCGCTCTTGCAAAAAGTAGACACGGTCGAGGATGGTGGAAGCGAAACAGTGGATGTGGCGGTAGACGTGGGTCCAGCCCACCTCGTGCTCCAACGCGCGCGCCAGGTACAACGCCGACGCGCGCCGCGCCGCGCCGTGCACGAGCAGGAAATAAATGCAGATCGGGTGCAACACGAGCCGCGCGACGCGCCTGCCCGTCTTGATCGCGATCCAGCGCATCGTGCTCAGCACCCAGAGGTTGCTGCGCTCTTCGTGCTCGGCCCAGTGCGCGGCGCCGGCGCGCTCTGCCGGCGTGCTCACGTCGCGGTTCCCGTTTCGAAATGACCCGACGCGACCAGGCGCTCGCCACCCCAGACCTCGAAGCGCAGCGCGCGTTCCCCGGCGCTCAGCTGCAGCACGAGCTCGGCGCCGGGTCGCACCGGAGCCAGAAATTTAGCGGCGCCGATGCGGGGCGCCGGGCCGACCAGCGCCGCCAGCGCCGGCTCGGCGAGCGCTGCTTCGAGCACTTCGGACAGCAGCACCACGCCGGGCAACAGTGGCTGGCCGGGGAAGTGGCCGCCAAAGCTGGGGTGGTCGTGCGCGACCCGCAAGACGATGCGGTGCATGGGCGTTCAGCCGCGCGGCTTGGTCGGCGACCGCGCGCGCTGCGAAGCCCGCTCCAGCGCCGCGGCCGCTCAGGTGTTGAACGGCCCGGTCGGCAGCTTGCCCGTGGGCTCGCGCGGCAGGACCGGGACCGCGATCACGCGGCGTGGCAGAAAGGCCGCGTCGACCCGCTGGCGCAGCGCAGCGAGGATGTGCTCGTGCAGTGCGGCCGGTTCGACGCCAGGCGCAACCACGAAGGCCGTGAGGCGTTTGACGCCGTGCGCCGGCTCATCGGGCGGCAGCCAGAAACTGCCGTCGCGGACGCCGGCGATCGAGTTCTGGTGGTAGTTCAGGTGCGACAGCGAGCTGCGCTTGCCGGCGACGTTGATCAGGTCGTTGGAGCGGCCGAGCAGGCGGAAGGTTTGCGCATCGATCACTTCGAGCACGTCGGCCAGCAGCGTGGGCTGGGGCACGTGGCCGTCCTGCACGACCGACTGGTCACCGTCGCCGGTGAGGCGCAAGCCTTCGTAGGTGTGCCACTCCGGGCCGTCGGTGGTGCGCCGCGAGGCGACCTGGCCGGCTTCGGTGCAGCCGTAGATTTCCATCAGCGGCGCGGCGAGTGCGGCTTCGGCACGCGCCGCGAGCTGCGGCGAGAGCGGCGCGGTGGCGCAGACCGTCAGGTCGATCGGCGGCAAGTCGATGCCGGAGTCGAGCAGCGTCTTCAGGTGGAAGGGCGTGGTCACGAGCATGCGCGGGCGCGGCGCACGCGCCAGCGCGCGGGCAATGTCGGCCGGGTAGAACGGGCGCTCGACATCGAACGCGGCGCCGCCCAGCAAGGCCACCAGCACCGTCGATTCGAAGCCGTACATGTGCTGCGGCGGTACGGTGGCGACGAGCGTCACGCCGGCCAGGTCGGTGCGCCCCATTTGCTCGGCCAGGCGCTGCACGCCGGCGCGGGTGTTGCCCACGAGCAGGCCCCAGCGTTTGGGGTGCGGCACCGGCGCGCCGGTGGAGCCGGAGGTGAGCACCTGGGCCACGAGCAGGTCGGCGTCGATCTTCGGCACGCCATCGGGGACGTGGTCGGCCGACGGCGCGCGTGGGTGCCAGACCATCGGCAACTGCACTGGCGGCGCG
>JANNFH010000437.1:0-1533 GCA_031379565.1 Alphaproteobacteria bacterium | reverse complement strand
CCACAAGAACGCGCCGATCCTCGTTCGCAGCTTTGGCGCGCGCCCGCGCCAGCCGTTGTGCGAGGCCTGACGATACGTCCATCAGGCCAGCGCGGCCATCGGGCAAGTCGACCGTGTCGCCAGTGGCACGGTTCAGGTGCTCCCACATCCGGCGCATGAGCAACATTGGATCGGCGCTGTCGGGCGAAGCGCCGAGATAGTGCTCGAACACGATGTCATTGGCATGGTCTTTGCGCCAAGCGTGCAGCCAGTTGGCGATAAGCGTGGATTTGCCTCCACCCGAGGCGCCGGCGATCAGCATCGACGGCGATTCTTTCGTACCCATCCAGCGACTGAGATCGCGCAGATAGCTCCCGGCGCCGACATGCAATCCCCAGCGCTCGCGCGCATAGGCCCGATGCAGGCGCGCGCTCTGCTCGAAAGCATCAGGCGCTTGCGTTTCAGGGAAGCGCTCTTCAAGCAAAGCGTCGAGCGCTTCGGTCACCTTCCGGCCGATGTCCTCAGGCCGCGCATACGCCTCAACACGCGTTTTCTGGCGGATCAGCGTCTTAAGCTCGGCGAGCTTGCTGCGCGCCGCATCTGGCTCCGCTGTCGCCGTCATGCGGTCAGCCTCGTTCACGGTTGCGACCCAATCCCAATTCGGATCGCGCTCGAAGAAGAATGCGCGCGCGGCTGTGTCGGGATTGCTCAACACGCCATGGATGATTTCCATCGCCGTGACGCTGGCGCCTTGCGCGTCGGCGATGGTGGGATAGTCCGCCTTCAACTTGTCGGTCAGCGCCTCAGGCGGGGGAACCCAACCATACCGGTCGCCCAGCAAGCCGATGAAGTACGGACGGCAACGGTCGATCTCGGCGAGCAGCGTCGGCAACGTCTCGCCGCGCTCTTGCTGTTCGCGGGTAATGCCCCACCTCAGATCGACCTCGAATACTTCCACGCCACGCGCCCGGTACCTGGCGCGCAACGCCGGGAACGTCTTGGTGACGAGCTCGTCGCGCTCGGCTTGCATGTCGAGAAACGTCGACGACACAAACACGCGCACCGAGCGGTTGTCTTCGTGATCGTCTGCGGTCGCGGATGGCGCCGCTGTAAACGTTGCTGCGGGTTGGGCGGCAACAGGTTTCTGCGCGGCCGTCGTTGGTGCAGGCACCGTCTTCGCCGCGAGCGCAGGTTCAGCGCGCGGCGGCGGCGGCGGCGGCGCTGGCTCACGCGCTCGTTGTGCCGCCGAGGACGCCTTCCTCTTCGTGTCGGCGTCGGATCGGCGGGTTCTCGGCCAAGTGAGCCGCAACATCAGCGCAAACAGCAACAGTATTGTCGGCGCCGCTGCCAACAAAGCCCAATCCGGTATGTGCGCGATAGTCGGCCGCCAGGCGTCAAGCCAAGGCTGCTGCGCGAGCACATCGCGGAGCCACTCCGCCGCTTGTGTGAGCCAGTCCATGCCTGCCCCCGAGGCGTGATGCTAGCAGGCTGTCGGCTTCCTTGAACTGATTTTCGTTGCCTAGGCCGGTGCAAACGAGCGACAGGATTGTGTTC
>JANNFH010000385.1:0-3057 GCA_031379565.1 Alphaproteobacteria bacterium | reverse complement strand
TGAAGGCGCGATGACGACCCGCCCCAAGACCGCTCGCCTGATTCGACTCGCTGGTACCGAGGCCAATATTCGATTGACCGCCGCCGACCGGGCCTTTCTTCAAGACCTGTCCCGGGTGCAGCTTATTTCCTCGGACCTGGCGGACCAATTCCACTACAGCCACCTTAAAGGTTTGTCGGCCCGATCCCTGGCGCGACTCGAACAGGCCGGCCTGTTGTCGAGCAAGCCGTTGCGCCAGGCCGGCGCCTCCACGATCCGCATCTATCAGTTCGCGGATAAAACCATTGCCGGGGCCTTCGGCGGGAAGCTTCCGGTTACTGGGGCCAAGCGAACGGACTTGCATGAGTTGATGTCGGCGCGTACCTATTTTGCACTTGGCCGCCCCGCCACGTTCCGGCTGGCCGCCAATTTCACGCGCGCCGAGATTGCGTTCTGCGGGTCGATGCGACCTGATGCCTTGTATGTCGATACCTCGACCGGTGAAATGGTGGCGGTCGAAGCCGACAGCGGCCAGTACACGCGATCGCAGATCAACTCCAAGATTGCCCAGTGGCGCCGGGCGGGTGTGACCCGGCAAGTGTGGGCGCAACCAAAATACGCACGCAGCGCCCTGCTCCCTGATTCCCCGGACATCCGTGTCATGAGGTTATAGCCGTGCCCGAAATCAAAATAGATAAACTGGCGCAGCGGATCGCCGCGCGCCGCGCCGCCGCGCAACCGCCAACCAAACGCCCGGGCGATGAACCCGTTGGCGTGCCCCCTGCCACCGACCCAGACCCCGCCGATTCATCGAACTCGAACGAGATCGAGGCGGTCCGGGCGGCGATCGCGGCCGGGGCCAACCCGATGAACATCGCCCGGCTTCTGGCCGAGATCATCGGCCAAGGCATGAAACACAAGGCGCTGGCCACCGCGCTGAATAAAAGCGCGCCGTGGTTATCCAAACGTCTCGCCCTGCTCCATGCTCCGATCGATGTTCAACGCCTCATTGAACGCGGCGCGCTCGCCGAATCGGAATACCACAACAACCGGCCCCACATGCAATCCCGGATCAAGGGCAGCGCCGCCGCACTCAAATATCAGCGCATGCCAACGATCACGATCAGCATTGAGGCGGCCCGGTCGCTGGCCGACATCCTGCAAGTCTTGGCCAATCAGCACGGCGCGGCGCCGATCAGGCTCGATCGCGATTCCAAGAAAACACTGACCGCGGTGCTTAACCTGCGCGCTGGCGAGATCAAGGCCTTGCTCAAATAATGCGGCGCGCCCCAACGCTACCCAAGTTGCATCAGGGCATTCTCGAATACCTCGCCGCTTCCCAACACGCGACCAATGCCCAGCTTGCCCGCGGCTGCGCTGTCCAAGCGCCGGCCGTATCCAAGGCCGTTCAAAAACTCCTGGCCGCGAACTTGATCGATGGCAGCCTGCTCACGCGACCGATGATCCTGCACCTGACCTCCGCCGGTGGGCGCATGCTTGGCGTCTCCTCGCCCTCCGGCCGGCCGCACGCCTCTTGGTCGGTCATGGCGCACGCCTGCCACCGCAATGCCGCGCAGGAAATGCTGGGCTTGACGCATCCCGGCTTTCGTTTCCTGTCGCGCGTCGCACTGTTCAAACAGGGTTTCAATCCGGCCTTCGGCGAACATGGCGCCATCGATGATGCCGGCACCGCCTGGTTCGTGATGCTGGACGACTACATGATGGGCTCCGAGCGCATAACCCGTTCGTGGACGCGGCGACATACCCCCAAGCGACAATACTGGCCTGACGCTACCGGGCGTGTCTGGGGCGAGGTGGCGCAGCGTTTTCTGGTGGTATCGACCGATGCGCGCCATGCCGCGCGTCATCGGGAGTGGATCTTGCGCAGCGAATTACCTGCCGAAGTCAGACATCTTCCCCCGCTTTGGCCCACATGAGAATTGTCGCGCTGCTCATGCTCGTGGTCTTGGCGCTGGATACGGTTGCGGCGCTGTATTTTCTGCGCACGTGGATTGCCGGCGTCCTGCTGCTGCTCTCGTTGGGCGCGATCTTCGCGTTGCTGCGCAAAGCGCATCCCGCGAGTCCGCAGGTTGGCTGGCACCTGGGGCCGGCACTGGAGTTAAGCAATCCCGCGCGGCCCGCGCGCGTTGACGATGCCATCATCGCCCCGGCAATCCTGAACCTCGGTCTGCTTTTCATCGGTGGTCCGGGAGCCGGAAAAACCGAGTCGGCCACCCTGGGATTCATCAAGGCGATGCCGGCGCATTCGCCCGGCTGCGGTTGGGTCTATTTCGAAGGCAAGGGTGACATCGATATCTACAAGAAATGCGTGGCGATGGGTTGCGCGCCAAAGCACTTCTTTTCTTCCGAGCTTCCCGGTTCCGACACGATCAACCTCTTCGCCGGCGAGGCGCACGACGTCGTCGATCGCCTTTGTAAGGTGCTCATCGGCGAGACCGCTTCAACGAGCTTCTACAGCGACGAACAAAGAGCGGTGCTGGCGCGCGTCATTCCGTTGTTGCGCTGCTTGAGCGAGCCCACCAACCTGCGCGATCTGTATGTGGCGCTCAGTGTTGAGGACGCTGGCCACGAACTCTTGCGCCGGGCTACGGCGGCCGGTGCGCCGGTGGTGGACATCGAACTCGCGCGCACCTGGTTTGAACAGCCCATCGGCACCCGACTGCGCAACGTGTCGGGTTTGCTCAATCGCTTGTTTGTTTTCGTCAACGGCCCCTACGCCGACCGGCTCAATGCCTACCAGCCCGACATCGAGATCAGCCGGGCGATCGCGTCGAACCAATCCGTTTACCTGCATTTGCCGCTGACCGCCTTTGCCAAGGATGTGGCGATCGCGATCATTGAAACCTTCGGTGTCGAGGCGCGAAAGCGCCAGCTTTCCGGCACCGAGAACCTGAAAATGTACCCGCAGTTGTTCGATGACTGGGGGGCGTTTTTTCATAACGGGTTCGGGCCCTACTCGGCGCGCTGCCGCTCGGCCAGCATGCCGCTGAGCTTTGGTTTTCAGTCGCGCGCGCAGCTCGATGCCGTTGGTTCATCCTTCGCCGACGAACTCGATGA
>JANNFH010000319.1:0-5011 GCA_031379565.1 Alphaproteobacteria bacterium | reverse complement strand
TCCCGGTCTACCGCGTGCGCGGAGGGGAGCAGCTTTCCGGAAGGCTTTTTGCGCAGGACGTATTTCTTCGCGGGCGTGACCAGCTGATAGGTCGGGTTTGATTGGCCGCCCTTGAATTGAAACACCTGAAGCGGGCCTGAGAACCCCTCGACACGCGCTGTGAGCCAGTGCGCAAGCGCGGCCTTATCGAGTTCGTGGCGCTCTTCAACGGGCTTGACGCCGGAGAATTCGTTCTGGGGTGAGGCGGCTTCAGTCATGGCCTGTTATGGACCGCCGGCGTCCCTACCGGCAACGCCAATACTGGCGAGCGGAGGCTAGCCAGGCGGCGGATCGGGATGTTCATTTCCGGCGATACAATATTTCCCAGCGCCAATCGTCTACAGCGACATGGAGATCGCAGTGGCTGGACCGCGGCCTTTGGCTGACCAAAATCGGCGCATTGCGGACGCCATCAGAGACGTGCGCCCGCGCTTGGCCAAGTTTGTTCGCCAGCGTGTTGCGCCGGCGGACGTGGAAGATGTGCTCCAGGACGTATTCTCGGAGCTGGTCGAAGCTTATCGCGTGCTCACGCCCATCGAGGAGGTCGGCGCCTGGCTCTTCCGCGTCGCCCGCAATCGCATCATCGATCGGTTTCGCAAGCGGGCGCCGGAGCAGTTCCCGGTTTCCGAGCACGAGGACGGCGCTCGCTGGGAAGAAACCTTGCCGTCCCCTGATGCGGGGCCGGACGCGATCTATGCGCGCCGCGTAATGCTGGATGAAGTGGCGGTGGCGCTGGCCGAACTGCCCGAAGAGCAGCGGGACGTCTTCATCGCCCACGAGCTCGACGGCCGCAGTTTCAAGGCGATCGCCGTGGAGACGGGCGTCAGCGTCAACACCTTGCTGTCGCGCAAGCGCTACGCCGTGGTCTTTCTGCGGCGGCGTCTCAAAGCGCTTTACGACGAGTTTCTAACCTCTTGAGGAGTCGAACATGAAAATGCACTGGGCTTTGCGCATTCCCCTCATTGTGGCAATCGGAGCGATCGCCATTGCCGCCTTCACCTTCTTGGTCATGAGCCTGTGGAACTGGCTTGCGCCGGCTTTGTTTCATCTGCCGACGATCTCGCTCTTGCAGGCGCTCGGCATGCTTGTCCTCAGCCGGATTCTGTTCGGCGGATTTGGCGGCGGCGGGCATGGGCCGGGGCGTCACCATTGGCGCCGCCGCATGCGGGAGCGTTTTGAACGGATGACCCCGGAAGAGCGCGAGCGCTTTCGCCGCGGCATGTGCAGCACGTCGCCTTCGGCTGCATCCGAGTGAACAAGCCAGGGCGCCGTACCTCGCGCGTTCACCGCTCGGGGATAGGCGGAGCGGAGCGTCGTCATTCGCCGCGATATGCGGCCATGGCCCGCGTCAGCCCTCCGTCAGCGCCCGCCACCCGATGTCGCGGCGGCAGAAGCCGCCTGGCCAATCGATCTCGTCCACCGCCGCGTACGCGCGCGCCACCGCTTCGCGTAAATTGGCGCCGGTTGCGGTGACGTTGAGCACGCGTCCGCCAGCGGCGCGCAATGTGCCGTCCTCGTCGAGCTTTGTGCCGGCGTGGAAGACCTCCACACCCTCATAGGCGCGCGCCTCACCCACGCCGCGGATGACCGAACCGGTGAGGGGCTCGTCGGGATAGCCATTGGCCGCGCACACCACTGTCACTGCCGGGCGTTTGTCCCATGCGAGCGGGGCCGCGTCCGCCAGCTCTCCCTTCGCCGCCGCCATCAGTGCTGGCGCAAGGTCGCCCTCAAGCCGCCGCATCAAGGTCTGGCATTCCGGGTCGCCGAAGCGGACGTTGTACTCGATCAGCTTCGGACCCTCGGGCGTGATCATCAGCCCGGCGAACAGAACCCCGATAAACGGCCGTCCCTCCGCCTTCATGCCGCGCATCGTCGGCAAAATGATGCGCGCCATGGTGAGGTCGCGCATGGAATCGGTGAAGATCGGCGCCGGCGAATAGGCGCCCATGCCCCCGGTGTTGGGACCCTTGTCGCCATCGTAAGCGCGTTTGTGGTCTTGCGCGGCTGCGAGCGGGATTGCTGTCTCGCCGTCGCATAAAGCGAAGAAGCTGGCTTCCTCGCCGGGCAGAAAATCCTCGATGACGATGCGCTGGCCCGCTGTGCCGAATTTACGCAGAAACAGAATTTCGTCGATCGCCTGATCGGCGGCGCGCCGGGTCTCGGCAATAACGACGCCTTTGCCGGCGGCCAAACCATCGGCCTTGATTACGAATGGCGGCTCGCGGTCGCCGAGATAGGCTTTCGCCCGAATGGCGTCGTCGAACACTTTGTACTGCGCCGTCGGCACGCCGTGGCGAACGCAAAACTCCTTCATGAACGCTTTCGAGGATTCCAGCTCCGCCGCCGCTTTGCTGGGCCCAAAGCAGGGCACGCCGACTTGGGCGAGGCTGTCCGCCAACCCCGCCGCGGCCGCAACTTCAGGGCCGATCACCACAAGTTCGATTTGTTCGCGCAGCGCGAACGCAGCCAATTCCGACGCGTCCTCGGCCCTAATCGCCACGTTGCGGCCAAGCTCCTGCGTGCCTGGATTTCCCGGCGCAAAAATCAGTGCCGAAACCAGTGGGCTTTGCTTGAGCTTCCAACCCAAAGCGTGCTCGCGCCCGCCCGACCCGACGATGAGAATCTTCATGGCTGCTGGCTTGCGACGCGGGCGCCGCCCACGTCAAGCGCAACTGTCTTAGCGTTGGCGCTTCCTATGGGCGCGCGCGTGCGAGTCAGCCTATATACAACGCGATGACAGAAACGGCCCCAGCCGCCGCACCGGCCAATTCGAACCTACCGGAGCTTTCCGTCTCCGAGCTGGCCAACGCGGTCAAGCGCAGCGTGGAGACCAATTTTGACCGCGTGCGGGTGCGCGGCGAGCTCGGGCGGGTGATGCTGGCGAAATCCGGCCACCTCTATGTCGATCTGAAGGATGCGGACGCCTCCATCGCCACGGTGATGTGGAAGGACAATGTGCGGGCGCTGTCGTTCAAGCCGGAGGAGGGGTTGGAGGTTGTGGCCGAAGGGCGGCTCTCGACTTATCCGGGGCGCTCGCAATACCAGCTCATCGCCGAACGTATGCAGCCCGCCGGCGCCGGCGCGCTGCTGGCGCAATTGGAAAAGCTCAAGGCGCGCCTGGCCGCCGAAGGCTTGTTCGCGCGCGAGCGTAAGAAGCCGATCCCCTACATCCCGCGCGTGATCGGCGTCGTCACTTCGCCTACGGGCGCGGTGATCCGCGACATCTTGCATCGGATCGAAGAGCGCTTCCCCCGCCGCGTCATCCTCTGGCCGGTGCTGGTGCAGGGGCCGGAAGCGGCGGGACAGATCGCGCGCGCGATTAAAGGTTTCAACGCGCTGCAAGGCGCAAACAGGCCCGACGTGCTGATCGTCGCCCGCGGCGGTGGCTCGATTGAGGATCTGTGGGCGTTCAACGAAGAAATCGTCGTGCGCGCAACCGCCGAGAGCGTGATCCCGCTGATCTCCGCCGTTGGCCACGAGACCGACACCACGCTGATCGATTTCGCGTCGGATTTGCGCGCGCCGACGCCGACCGGTGCGGCGGAGAAGGCCGTGCCGGTGCGCGCCGATTTGATCCAGAGCGTCACAACTTTGGAGGCGCGCTTGAAGGGCGGGCTTGTGCGCGGCCTCGATCGGCGGCGCACCGAATTGCGCGCCGCCGCCGGAAAATTGCCGCGCCTGGAAACGCTGCTGCAATTGCCGCAGCAGCGTTACGACCGCGCCGCTGAACGGCTCGGCTCAGCCCTGGTCGCTAGCGCGCGCGCCGCGCAATCCAAGCTCGACCGCATCGCCGCGCGCTTACGCCCGCAAGCCTTGGCGCAAGATGCGTCTCGCCGGCGTGAGAAACTCGCGCTCGCCGCTTCGCGCCTCTCGCTTGCGTGCGCGCGCGGCATGGACGCGCGCCGCCAAGAAGTGCTCGGCGCTTCGCGCATGCTCGAAGGCTTGTCGCACAAGAGCATCCTCGCCCGCGGCTTCGCCATGGTGCACCGCGAGGATGGGAGTTTGGTGCGCGCGGCGAAGGAACTAGCGCCGGGCGACGAGATTCAACTCACGTTCGGCGATGGCGACCAGAAAGCCGTGATCGACCCGCCCAGCGCCACATCCGAAGCGCCGAGGCGCGCGAAGACCAAGCCTGGCGGGGATCAGGGGAGCTTGTTTTAAGGGGCTGCTTTTCGCCGACTCAGGACATTGGCGATGTCGAGGAAGGGCTGAGATCACCACCCGTGCCGATTGTTGCGACGTTGTCAAAAAGATCATCCAAGCTGCCAATGTCCGACGGTGGCGGTGCAGTCCCCGCGAGGTAGGCTTGAAACTCAGGAGAGTAAGTGTGGCGACGCCGGGGCCACCAAGCGTCTTGAACACCGCGGCCGTGGTAGAACATGCGTACGCCATTCGCCCAACCCGCCCACTGCGTTTCGTCGAGCACCTTTGCTCGTCGCTGATACCAAGCGTTCTCCGCCAATTTGAAATATGAGAACAGGAAGTAGTGTGCGATTATCCTCTGCTCACGGCTTGCCGCGCCCCAGTCTCGCGTCGCTTTCGCTAACGCTTCACCGAGTGCAGCAGATTCCATCGCGGGCACATTGATTGCGGCAATCGCGGCGGAAAGAGAATCAACCGCAACTACCTTTTGTGACCTGGTGTTTTGACGGATCTGCAGTCCGACAAACACAAGCGTAACCAATACCGCGACAGAGCTGATGACCTGGCTCAAGTAAGACGCTTGCTCAAGCGACATGCTCGCCCCCTCTGAAAATCTGACCCTCACCTTAGGCGTGGCCATTCGCAGGTGTCGATGCGGCGTTACCGGTGTATGGGCCGATCACCTCATGTCCTAGTCGCTCAAGAGCAGACGGTCGCCATGCTGCACCCGCGAAGGCTGAAGATCGCCAATTCTGATGAAAAACTCCTCGTCGTAGGCGTGATTTAGAGATCGAACAGTGATTCCATTGGCTTTAGGGCAAGCGATGGA
>JANNFH010000313.1:0-6017 GCA_031379565.1 Alphaproteobacteria bacterium | reverse complement strand
AATCCGGCCGGCGCCAGAACGCGACATGGTGGCATTTCTACAGCACCCCCAATCGCATCGACACCGGGCTGGCGACTTGCCTTGTCGAAGTGAAAATTCTTCTGTTTCGTCAGGCCGGTCACGCATGCGGCGGAGAACGCGGGCGCGGCTCTCGGCATTTGAGGGGAGGCTTTCATGCGTGCGCGCCCGTTTCGTTCGGTGTTATTTCTCGGCGCAGCGCTCGCGGGCGTCGGCGCGCTTCCGGCCGCTGCGCAAGAGGTCGGTGATGACGAAATCGTCGTGACCGCGCAGCGCCGCGAGCAAAGCTTGCAGGATGTGCCGATCACGCTGAGCGTCGTCAGCAGTCAGCAGATCCAGAACCTCGCGGCTGATGACGTTGGCGATCTCTCGGCCTTCGTGCCGGGCCTCGCCGTGTCCAACGCCAGCCCCACGCAAGCGCGCTACTCGATCCGCGGCGTGACGACGTCCGACTTCGGCGTTGGCACCGATCCGGCGGTCGGGGTCTATGTCGATGGGGTGTATTCTGCGCGCTCGGGGGCCGGGCTCCTGGCGTTCAACGATGTCGCACGGGTCGAAGTGCTGAAGGGTCCGCAAGGCACGCTGTTCGGTCGCAACAGCGCCGCCGGCGCCGTCTCGATCACTACCAATCAGCCCAGCCACGAATTCGAAAGCAGTCTTGGCCTGCGGCTCGGCAATTTCGGCAAGCGCCGGCTCGAAGGGCTCATCAACGTGCCGCTCGCCGAAGGGCTCGCGTTTCGCGGCAACGCCATTTTCAACCAGCGCGAGGGCTTCCGCACCGACGCCGCCACCGGCCAGGACTACGACACGGAAGACAATTGGGCCGCCCGCGCATCGCTTGGCTGGGACGTCAGCCCCAGCACCCGCGCCGTGCTCACCTGGAACCACGACAGCCTCGATCAAGACGCGCGGCCGGCCATCGGCATCGCGCCGCTACCCGCCGCGCCGGCAACGCCGGGCATCCCGCTCGATCCGGCGACCTATCTCAATCCCTTCTCCGCGCCGGTGTTCAACGACGTTGTCGATAATCACGAAACCCGCGAGCTCGACGAGGGCATCCTCAACATTACGCACAATTTCGGCTCGGTCGATCTCACATCGCTCACCGCCTATCGCTTCTTTCAAACTGAAAACCGCGAAGACGAAGACGGCACCAATCGCCCAGATCTCTATTTCGACACCAACAACCGCGAGCACAACCAAAGCTGGTATCAGGAATTCCGCCTGGCCGGTGAAGCCGGCCGCGTCGATTGGATTGCCGGGGCCAGCTATTACAATGAACGCGCGCGCCAACGTAGCGATACGTTCACTTCCACCGACACGATCAACACGCTGCTCGCTAATACCGGGCAGATTCCCTTCATCGGCCTCATTGATGACATCTTGCTTTCGCCAGGCGACCCAAACCTTCTGCGCGGCCACCCTTGGCAGGAGGATATTATCAACAGCGGCGAGTATGACGCTTACGCGGTGTTCGGCGACGCCATCTGGCATGTAGACGATCGCCTAAGCCTCACCTTCGGCGTGCGTTGGACGCGCGATGAGAAGTCGTTCATCTGGTCCAACGGGCCACGCCTCGCCGCCGATTTTGATGCGGCGCTTGCCGCGTTGGAAGCGAATGGCGCCTTGGGCGGCCTTGGTCTGACTGCCGCCGATCTAACCTTCGATGCGATTTTCGATCTCTCCGGCGCTGCAGGCATTCCGTGCGACAATGGGGTCACTGTCGCCGAGGGCGTCTCCTGCCAGCTCAACGACAGCTGGGAGAACGTGAGCCCGCGCCTCGTGGCGGACTACCAAATTACGCCCGACGTGATGGTGTTCGCGTCCTACGCGCGCGGCTACAAGGCCGGCGGCTTCAACAGCGTCGAGTTTGCTTCGCGTTTCGACAATGAAGACGTCACCAATTACGAAATCGGCATCAAGAGCGAATTGCGCAATACTGGCCTGCGCCTGAACGCCTCCGTGTTCAGCTATATCTACGAGAACAAGCAAGCGATCCGCTTGATCTCGGGCGTGGTCGGTTCAAGCGTGCCCCAATATCTCATTGAAACGAGCGACGATGAAGCCTGGGGCGTTGATCTCCAGGCCGATTGGTCAGTCACGGATGCGTTTAATATCTTTTTGAATGCGCAATATATCGACGTGACCTACAAAACCTTCGTGCAGGGGACTACGGATCTGTCCGGCCAGCCCACCGGCGAGCCGTTGTGGAACGTCGCCGGCGGCATTGGCTATCACGGCGATTTCGGCACAGCGGGCACGTGGGACGCGCAGCTCATTCATGCTTTCCGCGGCGAATCCCGGTGCAACACCGACTCAATCGCGCAGGGCAGTTGTGGCGCCACGCTCGCACCTTTCGAGGTTGGCGCAGCGCAAAGCCGCACCGATGTGCGAATCTATTGGACGACAGAGAGCGAGCACGTCCGGGTAGGCGCCTTCGTGAATAACATCTTCGACAACGAATACGTGACTGGCGTCAACAACATCACGGCCGAAACTCTGGGTACGCCGTTCGTCGATATCTCCGAGCCGCGCCTTTACGGCGTCGACGTCACGCTCAATTTCTAGATTTCTAGTTTAATGGCCTGCTGCAGCCGCAATCGGGAGGCAACTTCCTCAAGGCGGCGCACCCTGGAGTGAAATCGCCGATCTTGTAGCTTCGATGCACGATTCACGATGTGACCAGCGCTGCCAAGCTAGCGCCGCGTCCTGACTGACTCAATCGTTTCAGCCACGCTGCCGTTGATCCATCGAGACCAGCTGGCGCTGCACCGCCTTCGAGCGCGGGCGCCAGCTGGTTCGCCATTTCCTTGCCTAACTCTACGCCCCATTGGTCGAACGGATTGATCCTAGCAAGCACGGCTTGGGTGAACGTTCGGTGCTCATAGAAGGCGAGCAGCGCGCCCAGCGCCTCCGGCGAAAGCGCATCCATCGCCATCAGGGTTGAAGCGCGATCGCCCGGGAACGCGCGATGAGGCGCTTCGGCGCTTCTTCCCACCATCAGCGCCCGCGCTTGCGCCAGGACATTGGCGAACACCTTGGCGCGATGTGAAGCTGGCCCTTCATGCGCTCCTGCGTTTAGGATGAATTCAACCGGGATTTCCTCCAAGCCTTGATGGAGAAGCTGGAAGAAAGAGTGCTGCGCGTTGGTCCCCGCCGCGCCCCAGGTGACGCCGCAAGCCGAGCGCGCGAGCGCTTCGCCGTCGCGGCTCACGCCTTTTCCGTTCGATTCCATTTCGAGTTGTTGCATGTAAGCAGGCAGAAGCCGCAAACGCTCGGCGTACGGGATAAGCGCGTACGAGTGATGGCCGAGCGCCTCGCGATTCCACATCTGCACGGCGGCGGAGAGCGCCGGCAAGTTGCGCGCAAACGGCGAATCGCGGAAATGCGCGTCCATCTCGGCCGCTCCAGAGAGCACCCGTTGATAAGGTCCCGCGGCGAGCGCCACCGCGCAGCACAGGCTCACGCTTGACCATAGCGAATAGCGCCCGCCGACCCAGTCCCAGAACGGAAACACGTTGCCGGACGGCACGCCCCAAGCCACGGCCCGTTCCGGCGCGGCGGTGGCGGCGGCGATGTGCTTTGCGCCCCATGCGCGCACGAACTCGGCATTGGCGAGGGTTTCTTGCGTGGTGAAAGTCTTGGAGGCGACGATCAGCAACGTGCGCTTGGGGTCGAGCCACTTGATCGCATCGGCGACGTCGGCGCCGTCCACGTTGGCGGCGAAGCGCACATTAATGCCGGGAATACGGAACGGCTCAAGCGTTTCCATGATCAGGCGCGGACCTAAATCCGATCCGCCGATGCCCAGGTGCACGATGGCGTCGATCTCGCGGCGAATCCGTTGCGCGAAGGCGCTCATCTTGACGCGCGCCGCGGCGACTTCCGCCGGCGGCTCGCTCGCACGCAACAGCCAATGCATGGCTGGGCGCCCCTCGGAGGTGTTGACGATCTCGCCGGCGAACATTTTGGCGCGCCAGGTGTCAAACGCGGCCTCCTTGGCCAAACGCGCCATCGCATTGAGCCCCGCCGTGTCGATGCGCTGCTTGGAGAAGTCGGCGATGAGGTGGGGGGCGGAGAAAGTCAACCGTTCCGCGCGTTGAGGATCGGCGGCGAATAGGTCGAGCAGGGTTGTTTGCTTCAGCCGCGCGGCCTCGGCGGCGACGGCGCTCCATGCGGCTTCGAGGGAAGGGGTGGCGTTCATGAAGGCAAGCCTCTAACAGGATGCGGCCATGGCGACAATTCTAGTCACGGGCGGCGCCGGCTATGTCGGCTCGCATTGCTGCCTCGCGCTCAAGCGCGCTGGCCACGATGTCGTCGTCTATGACGACTTGTCCAACGGCCACGCCGGATTTGTGAAATGGGGCCCTTTCGTTGAGGGCGACATCCGCGACAAGGCGGCGCTCCGATCTATGTTCTCCGCCCATAAACCCGATGCCGTGGTGCATTGCGCCGCCTTGATCGAGGTGGGCGAGTCGGTGAAGCACCCGGCGCGCTTTTACGATGTGAACGTGCTCGGCGCGCTGGCGCTGCTGGAAGCGATGGGCGAGGCCGGCGTTGGCGCGTTCGTGTTTTCCTCCACTTGCGCCACCTATGGCGCGCCGCAAAGGCTGCCGATGGACGAAAGCCATCCGCAGCTTCCCGTCAGCCCATATGGCTGGACCAAGCTCATGGTCGAGCAGGCCAGCCGCGACTTTGCCGCCGCCTATGGTTTGAAATTCGCGCATCTGCGCTATTTCAACGCCGCCGGCGCCGCGCCGGAGGAGGGGATCGGCGAGCGCCACGATCCGGAAAGCCACGCCATTCCGCTGGCGCTGTTTACGCTGCTCGGCCGCCGTGACGGCTTCAAGATATTCGGGAACGATTACGAAACGCGCGATGGCACATGCCTGCGCGATTATGTGCATGTGCTCGATCTGGCCGATGCACATGTCGCGGCGGTGGAGCGCTTGCTCGGCGGCAGCGCCAGCCTCGCCGCCAATCTTGGCACCGGCGAGGGCGTTACGGTGCTGGAATTGCTGGCGTCCATCGAGCGCGTCACCGGCCGCAAAGTGCCGGCAACGCCCGCGCCTCGCCGCGACGGCGACGCTCCCGCGCTGCTGGCGGACAACGCGCTGGCGCAGCGCGAACTGAACTGGACGCCAAAACGCGGGCTGGATGCGATCATCGCTGATGCTTGGCAGTGGCATGGCGTGGTGGAGCAAGGTGTATTTGGGTAAATCGTTTACAACAACACGTCCGTCATCCCGGACGCGCGGAGCGCGATCCGAGACCCAGGGGAACCAGCGCTGCGTCGGCCCCTGGGTTCCGGGTTCTCGCTTCGCGAGCCCCGGAATGACGAAGGAGAGGGCTCAAGCCGAGCGCGGCGCCAGCAGCTGGAATTCCTATTGGGTGCGCCAAGAGGCATTTTACACACTGATGAAGGGAAATTTGGTTCCAATGATGACCAAGGAGCGAGAGACATCGTTAGAACTACCGTTCTCTGCGGTTCAGACCTACCGAAACAACGCAGCGGGATATGCAGAATTGGTCGCCGCCATCCGGGCCAAGTAGAATCCTAAGGCCGTCCCACGCTCACATAGGTAAACCCGTTCGCCCTCATCTCCGCCGGATTGTAGATGTTGCGCAAATCGACCACGATCGGGGTTTTCAACGCGGCTTTCATGCGCGCGAAATCCAACGCGCGGAATTGATCCCATTCCGTGATCAGTGCCACCGCATCGGCGCCCTCGAGGCATTCATACGGGCCCTTCGCGAACGCGACGTCTTTCAGCAGGCCCTGCGCTTCGTGCATGCCTTCGGGGTCGAACGCGCGCACCCGGGCGCCTTCTGCCTGCAGCGCGGGAATGATGTCGAGCGCGGGCGCATCGCGCATGTCGTCGGTGTTCGGCTTGAACGTGAGGCCCAAGATGGCGATGGTTTTACCCTTGAGGTTGCCGCCGAGTGCATCGACGATCTTTTGCGCCATCGCTTGCTTGCGTGCCGAATTCACCCGCACC
>JANNFH010000288.1:0-2914 GCA_031379565.1 Alphaproteobacteria bacterium | reverse complement strand
ACAATGCAATCTTCACCGGGCTCGCGCTCGGCGCGCTGGCCCCCGCCGCATTCCGCATCGGCGCCGCGGCGGCGGATGGCAGCGATCGCATCATCTACAATTTCGCCACCGGCGCGCTCTATTTCGACGCCAACGGCATTGGCGGCGTAGCCCAAATCCAATTCGCTCAGCTCGCCCCCGGGCTAGCCCTGACCGCCGCGGATTTCATCGTCATCTAAACCGGCAGGGCTCTCGGTTCTTTGCTGAGAGCCATCGCAACTTACAACAAATTGAAGCGGCCGGCGCTCACGCGCTGGTCGCTTTTTCCGTCCGGTCATGCTTCTCGCTTTCGGCGCGCAGCGAGCCATTGCCTGTGCATCGTCTCCACTTGCCGCAGAGCTGACAAGACACTGAGTTCTGGCACTGGCGCACGCCGACCCTTCTTCGTCCGCTCAACCCTCCAATTCGGCCAACCAGTGAAAATCTCGCTGAGGCAGGAAATCGCCTGGTTACGGTAATTCGTCACTTTCCTTCTGGTCGGCTGCAGGAGGGTGAAACGGCGCGACAGAATGCGTCCCGGCATTTCATCGTCCATCTGTCCCTTCCTTTTGCGCTCTATCGATCTCTGCTTGCTTCCGCACCACCCTTGCCCGGAAATCCCACAAACGCCCTCGTCTAACGCGCAAGGCGCCCCCTTGAGCGTCGGGTTACTATGCGGAGTGAAATCGATGAGCGGACAAGCAACGCGCAGGTCGCTGATGGTGCAAGCCGCGGCCCTTGGCGCTGCCCTCGCCTTCGGCCGGAGCTGTGCGCACACAACCACCGGCGGTCGCACTGAAAGACGCGACCTCTACCCCCAGGGCGTGGCGTCCGGCGATCCCGCGCCGGACAGCGTGATCTTGTGGACCCGCCGCGCTCCGGATGCTGGCGCGAGCACGCAGCGGCTGATGGTGGAGGTCGCCGGCGATGAGGCCTTCGCGCACATCGTCGCGCGCGGTGATGTGGAGGTGAGCGCGGCCACCGATTGGACGTGCCGCTTCCTTGCAGCGGGTCTTAGACCCGCGCGCGAATATTGGTATCGCTTTGTCGACGAAGCGGGCAACACCAGCCGCGTCGGTCGCACGCTCACCGCGCCTACCCCGAGCGATGATCGAGCTGTGCGGTTCGCGTTCGTTAGCTGCCAGGACGTCACAATCGGCGCGCTCAATGCCTATCGGCGCATGATCTATGAGGATGTACGGCGCCCGCGCACGGAACAGATGAGCTTCGTGCTGCACCTGGGCGACTTCATCTATGAAATCCTCAAATACCCCGAAGATGCGCCGAACGGCCGAGACCGCGGCCGACGGCTGCGCGATGTCGTGCGCTATCCGAACGGAAGGAAGGTCCGCAATTTCCATTTCCCGACCGATCTCGACGATTATCGAGCCGCCTATCGCGGCTACCTTACCGATCACGATTTGCAGGATGCGCGCGCCCGTTGGCCGTTTGTGCCGGTGTGGGACAATCACGAGTTTTCGTGGAAAGGCTATCAGAGCCAAGCGCAGATTTTCAACGATCCCGTGGAGCCAGCGCAGGCGTTGAAAATCGCGGCCAGCCAAGCTTGGTACGAATACCAGCCAGCGCGCGCCATCAAACCTGGCGCAGGTGATGCGTTCGAAGCGCCCGTCGTCACGAACACGCCACTTGGAGAAGTGGATGCGCGTGGCGTCAGTCATGAGCCAAACAACATCACCGCGATCCACGCGCTGCGGATCGAGCGCGCGTTCCGGTTCGGTAAGAACATCGACATGATCTTGACCGACAACCGCTCGTACATGTCGGCGCCAATCGATGGCTCGAATCTGCCCGTGCCGGACTTTGGCTTCACGCCGGAGATCGCCAACGACGTTCTGGAAGCGGGCCGCGAATACAACGGCGGCTCGCCGCCGGCCACGATCCGCCTTGGCGAAGCCGAAATTCCTAACCCACAGATCAACGAGCCTCCGCAAGCCTATCTCGGCATCGAGCAAATGGCTTGGTTCAAGGGGCGCTTGCGCGCGGCGGAGGCGCCTTGGAAGATCTGGGGCCATTCGTTCGGGACGCTCACGGCGCGCAGCGATCCGCAAAATCTGCCGCCCGAATTCTCGGCGTTGTGGCCAAGCACCGAATATGGGGACTATTATCGCTCCTACGTGGTCGAGCACAGTGAGATCTTCCGCATGGTGCGCGATGAGGGCATCACTGGGCTCGCGATTGTTGTGGGCGATAGACATTCGTTCTGGGCGGGCTATCCGAGCGAGACGTTGCCGCCTCTGCCGTTCGAGCCGGTGGGCGTTGAATTCATCACCGGGTCGATCACGGCGCAAAACGCTGGAGAAGTGCAGGCGCTCACTTTCCCGCGCGACAATCCGCTGCGGCCGTTCTATGTGCATGATCGCCCCGACGGCACGACGCAATGCGCGCTCAACACAACATTGCTTCATGGCGTGCGCGCCGCCCTTGCGCTTCGCGATACTGACGATCCCGCCCAAGCGCGCGCCGCGCGCAACCCGGAAAACGCGCCGCACCTCTCCTTTCTTGACCAAGGTGGGTATGGCTATTCCACCGTGCGCGCCTCGGCAGATGAACTGGAAACCGAGTTCGTCTGCATCCCGCCGCCGCTAGAGCGCAGCGACACCGAAGATGGAGGCCCGCTGCGCTACCGCGTCGTGCATCGCGTGGCCCGCTGGGCGCCGGGGGAGCGCCCCCAGATGCGACCCGAGATCGTCGAAGGCGACGTCGGACTCTCAATCTGAATTGTGTCTGTCGCATTTTGAGAAAATCGTCGATCGGCGAAATCCGTCAACGCCCGCTTCGGGCCAGCCCGGCGCCGAGCGCCACAATGTTACGCGTGGCGGGGGCGCTCCAATCGGGTCACGCGTCATGCAGCGCATGCCAAAGCTGGAAATCGCCG
>JANNFH010000242.1:0-1999 GCA_031379565.1 Alphaproteobacteria bacterium | reverse complement strand
CGCGCACCGGGCCGGCTAAAGCCGGCGGTACGGGACGTCGCTATTCTCAGCGATCCAATCCGGCTGGAACCGTGGGCGGCGTAAACTCCGCCCATGACAACACAAACGCAAACTCCGAAATGCCCGCACGTCCTCGCTTCCAGGCTCAAGCTCTGGTTGCTGGATCTGTGTGTCTGGCTCGCCGCATGGCTGGGCCACCGGCTGCCGCGCGACCTGCGGCTGGAGCTGCGCGAAGACATTCGCAAGGCGCTTTGGGGCGCCCGCGTGCTCGCGCTGATGCTGGCCTTGCCGCGCTGCGGGCCGGCGCCTTTCGTGCGCCATGAAAGACCGAACGCGCCGCGCGGGTTTCGATACTCAAATGTACTTGAATACGACATGCGCTGCGTCTGCCGCACGCTGCGGCTGCGCGGGCGCACGATTGCGGAAAAGCTCGCCGAAGTGCGCGCAGTGTTCGACGATCTCGACCTCTGGGCCGAGCGGGTGCGCAAGCGCCTGATGCAGGTTCCCCACGCGGCGCGGCTGGTGCTGTGCTGGTTGGTGGCGGACGCGGTGCGCGCGCTCGCGTCACCACGGACGTTCCTCGCCGACACATCGTAGCGCGGCTGCCGAAACGGGACCGCCGGCGCCCCCGCCGGCACGGATCGTCCTGCGTCACTGTTTGCCGGCGAGGGCGCCGGCGGTCCCACGCGCATCAACCGCGACTCGGCGGGCGCCGACGCACGCCTTGGTCAGTAAGGCGTCGTGCCGATCTGGATGCTGGCCTTCAGGCTTTCGATGTCGATCGTCGCGAAGGGCCGCGCTTCGCCGGGCGGCACGGTCAGCGGCCGCTCCAGCGGGCGGGCGGCGGTGGGGTCCACGCGCATCCGCACCACCGGTTCGCCGGCGAGCGAGATGAGGTGGGCGGGAACCTGGGGCAGGCGGTTTTCCATGCCGCCAAGCATGGCGAAACGGCGCCGGGCCTCCCACTTAAGATTCGTTGACTTGACGCCTTGGGGCGGGTCACCGGGCAGTTATCCACAAATCTCGCGCGGCGCCGCAGCGGCATGCGGAGATACTCACAGGGAGAGGGCGCCCCCACCTCCCGAAGCGGATGGCGCAGGCGGGCCGGAAAGGGTCACGTTCCCGCAATCAAAATTGAATCAAAGTAAACTATGAAGAGATCGAGCGGATAAACGCGAATTGCTTGATCTCATTCACGTTATTGCAATTTATCCACGTCAAATCTGATCCCACAATGCGGATGGGCAAAACGCTCACCGACCAGAGCGAAAAACGCACGGGGTTTGGGTTATGGCATTCACGGACACACAGATCGCCGAAGCGCGCCAGGCGGCGCAGACGGCCGGCGCTTGCGAAGATCTCTACAGGCTGGGGCTCATCTATTCGACCGGCCAGGGCGCCGAGATCGATCTGGTGCAGGCGCACATGTGGTTCAACCTGGCGGCGCTGCGCGGTTCGCAATGCGCGAAGGATTGCCGCAAGGAACTGGCCGACCAGATGACGTCTTCAGAAATCGCCGCCGCCCAGAAGGCCGCGCGCGAGTGGCTGGATCGCACCCCGCTGCACTAGGCGGGGCGTCCGCGCTTAACGGTAAACCGCCCTGCCATCGGGCGCGATCGTCACCGTGCGCGTCGGCGCCGGGGCGATGGCCTTGGGCGCGGCGGCTGAAACGAAACGGGCCGGGGGGGCGGAAACCTCCGTCGCGACGACCGCGACCGGCTCGGCGCTTTTCGCCGTCGCCGCGCATCCGGCAAATCCCGAAACGAGAATAACGGCAATCGCTGCCACTGCATTGCTGGACATCTGGACCTCCGACCTGTTCGCCGGACACGAGACTTCAAGCCTCGTGCCACGCCGCTCGTCGTCAACCATTTCTAAGCGACCGCCATGCAACGTGGGCGCTTATGGTTAAGAATCATTTGCCATGTTTGCCTCGCGCCGGGGCAAACGCATGAGCGCCAAAGGCAGGGCGCGCCTCAGCGCGTTCGACATGCTGGCG
>JANNFH010000237.1:0-1839 GCA_031379565.1 Alphaproteobacteria bacterium | reverse complement strand
CAGCAGATCGCTGCCGATGCGCCACTACAAGGCGGTGGAACAACCCGCGGTGTGTTGCGTGGTTCGGCGGCTGCCAACCAGTTGTTCATAGCCTTTCCTGGTGAGCCACGGACCTATGGCATCACGCTCAAGGGCAAGTTCTAAACCAAGCTGCCGCAAGGCAGACAGAATGGCCCGTCCCGGTTCGTCCGGGGCGGGCCTTTTCTATGCGGCCCGCGCCTGGACGGGCGTGCCGGATGCTGCGGCGAGCAAGGCGCTTTCGAGCGTCTTCAGCCGGGCCTCGCTCGCAATCTTGTCGCCTGTCAGGTCCGTCACATAGAATGTGTCGACGGCGCGTTCGCCATAGGTGGCGATATGGGCGGAATGGATCGTCACTTTCGACTGGAACTGCGCATAAGCCAGCGCGTTGAGGAGTGCGGGCCGGTCACGCGCATTGACTTCGATCACGGTGTACCGGTTCGACGCGCGGTTATCGATCAGGACATTGGGTTCGATGTCGAACGCTTCCGCACGTGTCCGGGGCAGCGGACGCGCCGCCAGTCTTTCGGTCAGGGCGTGGCGATTGGCGAGAGCATCTTCGATCGCCTGCTCGATCCGCTTGAGCCGCTGCTCTTCGTCAAACGGCTGGCCGAACGGGTCCTGCACCAGGAAATTGTCGAGGGCCATACCGTCCTTGGTGGTATGGATCCGCGCATCGATGATGCTGCCGCCGGCAAGGTGGATCGCACCCGCCATCCGGAAGAAAAGGCCGGGGTGATCGGCTGCATAGACGGTGACGAGCGTTGCGCCGCGCGCCGGGTAAACCTTTGCTGCGATCGACAGGGAACTGTTTCCGGCCGCTTCTATATGGCGGGCGTTGCTCTCGAGAATATCGTCGGGTTCGGCGATCCAGTAGCTTTCGGGAAGGCGTTTGCGGAGGCGATCAAAGGTCGTGCGGCTCCAGCCCAGACGTTCGGCAAGGGCCTCCTGTTTCGCAGTAATTCGTTCCTTGCGCCCGGTCTGCTTGTGGCCGAGCCTCAGCACCTCTTCGGCCGACGCGAACAGGTTGGACAGCAATTGGCGCTTCCAGCTGTTCCACACGCCGGGGCCCACCGCGCGGATATCGACCACTGTCAACGCGAGCAGCAGCCGCAGCCGTTCGGGAGACTGCACATGTTCGGCAAAGTCGATAATTGTCTTGAAATCCGAAAGATCGCGCTTGAAGGCCGTGTTCGACATGATCAGGTGCCAGCGCACCAGCCAGGCGACAGTCTCGGTTTCAGCCGGTGTCATCCCGAAACGCGGACAGAGCTTCATCGCCACTTCGGCACCGAGCACCGAATGATCACCCCCGCGACCCTTGGCGATGTCATGCAGCAGCACCGAAGCGTAGAGCACACGGCGTGATACGATCTGGCGCATGATGGCCGTCGCCAGCGGATGATCGCCGTCAAGATCGCCCTTCTCGATGCGAGCCAAAAGGCCGATCGCGCGAATGCTGTGTTCGTCGACGGTATAGTGATGGTACATGTCGAACTGCATCTGGGCGACGACACGGCCAAAATCGGGGACGAAGCGGCCGAAGACGGTCGCTTCGTTCATCCAGCGCAACACGGTTTCGGGATCGCGCTTGCTGGTCAGGACATCGAGGAACAGGGCGTTTGCACGAGGATCATTGCGAACCTTCGCATCGATCCGCTTGGCATCGCGATTGGCCGCGCGCATGGCTTGGGGATGAATTTCCAGCCCATGCTGGTCTGCGAGCGCGAAAACCTCGATCAGCCTAACGGGATCGCCCGCAAACCAGTCGTCAGCAGGTAGAGCGAGCCGCCCACGATCAAGGACAAAGCCATTCAGGTT
>JANNFH010000227.1:0-3087 GCA_031379565.1 Alphaproteobacteria bacterium | reverse complement strand
CTAGCTCTTGCGTCATTCCGGACGCGCTGAAGGCGCGATCCGGAACCCAGGGGCGACCGCACCACCCTTCGATCCCCTGGGTTCCGGGTCTCGCTCCGCTCGCCCGGAATGACGAAAATTAGATAGCGTCGCTCGTTGAGGATGCGCCAGCTGCTGTTCCCGCATCGACGTCCAGCAAATCCCCAGGCTTGCAGGCAAGCGCGTCACACAATTTCGCCAGCGTCTCGAACCGCACGCCTTTGACCTTGCCCGTACGCAAGAGCGACAAATTGGCCTCGGTGATGCCGATCCGCTCGGCGAGATCCTTCGCGCGCATCTTGCGCCGCGCCAGCATGACGTCGAGCGTGACCACGATGCGCATCGGCTTCACACGATCTCGTCGTTCTCGGCCTTTATGGCGACGGCGAGGTCTAGCACACGCCCGATCGCCGCCACGAAGATGAGGAACGCCAACAGCGCCCAATCGACCGGCTCGAAACTGAGGTCGAAAACGTCGCTGCTGTGAATCCAACCCAAGATGGTTGGCACAAGCACGGCTTTGGCGGCCATCGCATAAACCGCTTCCTCGCCCGCGCGCCGCACCCACTTGGCCGAACTGGACGAGAAGAAATTTCCGGCGGCGTACTCCCCAAGTGCGCGGCGCAAATGATCCAACGCCCCGATGAACAAGATCGCTGGCAACAGCGGAACAGTGAGCGAAAGCACCGCGCCAACGCGATGGATGGGATCAGCGTCGGGCATCGCGAGCAGGGTTTCGAGCGCGCCGGCGCCGAAGCTCAGGGCCAGCCCGACCACGAGCACCCAATACGCCACGCTTCCCCAAATCTGGGCCGTGGCCGCCGATAACTTGGCGCGCTCAAAAATAGCTTCCGGCACGGCTCACTCCACCCATTCTGCGGCTCAACCGCAACACAGCGATAATTTATTATCGTAGTACAATAATTCTGTCAAGCGTTTCCCTGCCTGGTTAATCGTCCGTCAACTGGCATTCGCGTCCCATGGAACGCGAGAGATTCGGGACGGGAATTCATGCCCATCATTACCCATGCGCTGCTCTATGCCGGCTACGCGCTGATTTCGCTGACCGTGGGGCTGGCGCTCAACCAGGTCGGCGGCGAAGGCGTGACATCGGCGTTTCTTGGCGGCATCGGGCTGTTCTCGGCCTGCGCGGTCACGCATGCTGGCATCGCCGCCGCCGCCGCCGCCGGACGCATCGGCACGGCCGAGAAGCGCATCAAGAGCGACATGGAGCGCTTGCGCGCCGCCCACCGCGAAGTGATCGCCGACATGGACGCCGTGCAAACGCGGCTTGAGCAACTCGAGACCGCCAGCGCCTTCGCCGCGCCGAAGCAAATCGAGGCGCCCCAACAAGCGCCCGTTGAAATGGCGCTGATTGAGCAGATCGTGTCCAAACTCGGCGCCGCGATGGACGCGCGGCTTCAACAAATCCAACCGCAGACAGCGATCGCACCCCACGCGCTCCATGCATACGGACCCATGGATTTGGTGCGCGAAGCGCTGATGGAAAACCGAGTCGAGCTCTATCTGCAGCCGATCGTGCAGCTGCCGCAGCGCAAGACCGCGTTCTACGAAGGCTTCACGCGGCTCAAGGATGCGTCCGGGCGGCTCATTCTACCGCAAGAATTCATGCCCGCCGCAGAACAGGCCGGGCTGATGACAACGATCGACAACGTGCTGTTGTTTCGCTGCGTACAGATCGTTCGCAAGCTGCAAAAGTCCGACCGGCGCGTCGGAATTTTCTGCAACATCATGCCGAGCGCCTTGGCCGACGACCAATTCTTCCCGCAATTCCTCGATTTCATGCGCGAGAACCGCGATCTCGCCGGCGCGCTCATTTTTGAGCTTCCCCAAATCGCCTACGAAGCGCGCAGTTCTATCGAGGCCCGCGCCATGGCGAAATTGGCGGACCTCGGTTTCCGTTTTTCCATCGACAAGGTCACCAGCGTCGAGCTTGACCTACCCGACCTTGAACGCTCCGCCGTGCGCTATGTTAAAATTCCCGCGCGCATCCTCACCGAGCAATTGTCGCGCACCGGCATGCGGCCAAGGTCGGCGATCACGCGTGAAATCGCCGCGGGCGATGTCTCCGCCGTGTTCTCGCGGTATGGCATCGACCTTATCGCCGAGCGCATCGAGAGCGAGGATTTGGTGCTCGAGGCGCTCGACCTCGAAATCCCCTACGGCCAGGGCCATTTGTTCGGCGCGCCGCGCCCGATCAAGGATAGCCTGATGGAAGAAACTACGCCCCCGCGCGAGTTTCTCATGCGCCAGGGACGGGTGGCTTAGCCTGCCATTGAGCGCTTGCACGACAGCGCCGACCGCGCCACCAAGCCCCATGACCGAAGCCATCGCCAGCCTCGACGCTATCGCCGATCGCTATGAAGCGATCCTCTGCGATGTTTGGGGCGTGATCCACAACGGACGCGCGATTTACCCCGCCGCCGCCATTGCGCTTGAGCGTGCGCGGGCGCGCGGGCAGATCGTGCTGCTGGTGTCGAACGTGCCGAAACCGCGTGGGCCGATCCCCGGTCAACTCGACCGCATCGGCTTTCCGCGCGCGGCCTGGGACGCCATCGTCACTTCCGGCGACGCCATCCGCACCGAATTGACCGCGCGTGCGCCGGGCCCGATGTACAAAATCGGCCCGGAGCATGACGGCGCGCTGTGGGAAGGCTTGGGACTAGCGCAGGCGGGACTTAACGAAGCGCGGTTTATCGCCATCTCAGGGCTCAACCGCGATGGCCACGAGACGCCGGCGGACTATGCGGATGTGCTGCGAGGGGCGAGGGCGCGCGATCTCGAATTGCTCTGCGCCAATCCAGATATCGTCGTCCGCGTCGGCGATGAATTGGTGTGGTGCGCTGGCGCGGTGGCGCGCGAATATGAAGCAATCGGCGGGCGCGTCATCATGGCCGGCAAGCCCTACGCGCCAATCTACCAACTGGCGTACCGCGAACTTGAAACGCTGGCGGGCCGCGCCATCGACAAAAGCCGCATCCTCACATCGGCGACGGCATCGGCACCGACGTGAAGGGCGCCAACGGCCAAGGCATAGACTGCCTGTTC
>JANNFH010000214.1:0-21323 GCA_031379565.1 Alphaproteobacteria bacterium | reverse complement strand
ATCGTCAGCGTGACGCCGGCGAAGTTCTCGCTGTCCGACACGCTGGTGCGGCCCACCGTGGCGCTGATCTCACGCTCCACATAGGTGACCGAAGCTTGCATGGCGCCGCGCTCATAGGTGATTCCAGCTTGGCGATCGCCGATTTCCACCCGGTCCGTTTGCAACGCAAAGCCGCGCGATTCCTGACCCGGCTGCCAAGTCAGCGCCTCGTTGTCAGACGCAGCGAAGACATAGATTCGCGATTCAGGCCCGCTCATCCCGGTGCGGGGATCGCCGACGGCGCGTCCGACACGCAATTCCGCGCCGCGACTCTGTTGGTTGACCTCGCCGTCATCGCTGGCGCCGAACGACGCGCGCTGCGCGATCGACAGATCCAACGGGATGCCGGTCAAATCATGCGAGGCCGCCAGCTCCAGCTCCAACACCCGATCTGGCGCAGCCGCGTTTGGAGTAAAGTCGTCGAGACCGGCGAAACGGGCTTCGCCGCGTTCGCGCAGGGCAAGGTTGAGGCTCGGCTGGTTGGCGGGTGTGCGATCCGGGTCAGCTAAGCTAATTCCGTCGCCGAACTGGCCGGCCATCGCCTGGGGGACTTCCTCGGCGTCGGCGTTAGGGGCCCCGCCGAGCGAGACCGCGCCGGCTAGCGCCGCCAAAGCGGCGCCGCTAACCAAGATTGCTGTCCGTGCGTTTCGAGATGGCATCAAGCCCTCCCTCCAAGTCGCCGCAGCCATGCAGATCGGGCGCCAGAGCGCGGGCCCACTAGGGGTAAGCATAGCCTCTGCCCCGCCGCCCGCGCCATCGGGGGGTGCAGCCGCAAACCCGCTTCCCGGAAAAGTGTGCGCGGTTTTCGGCCAGTAAGCGGCCCATATTGTTGAATCTGAGCATTTCCCAGTCCGCCTGACTGAAACGGAATTGCTGGGAAATACTCTAGGCGAATTTTCAATGACGCATCGTCAGCGTTAACCCAGTAAAGCTCTCGTCCTCCGAATAAGATCGCGCGCCAGACTGGACGCTAACCTCGCGTTGGACGTAGGCCAGCGAAGCCTGAAGAGGGCCGGCCTCGTAAGTGACGCCGGCCTGTATATCGCCGATCTCAACCCGGTCCTGCACGGCAAAGCGCGCGCTCGAACCGCCAAAGCTGCTGCGCGCGCCGGGCTGCCAGGTGAGGGCTTCGTCGTCAGAGGCGGCGAAGAAATACCACGCCGGCCGGTCCAAGCTGGAGGAGGCGCTGCGGCGCATGTTGGCCAGCCCGCGCCCGAGCCGGAGTTCTGAGCCGCGGCCCTGGCTCTCGATGTCGCCTTGGTCGTTGACCCGCATGCTGGCGCGCTGCGCGAAGGCGACGTCAAATCCGCGCCCAGCGCCAGCGACCAGCGCAATTTCGATCTGGCGCGAGGCTTCCTGGTCAAAGCCGCCGAAATCGCGGGTTCGACTGAGCCGCGAAAAGCGCGGGCCGCGCTCATTGGTGACATCGACCTTGAACCGCGAACCGAACCCGCCCGCTTCGGAATCGGTGAAATTTACGCCCTCAATCGCGTAGGGCGAAACGCTTGGCGCGACCGCATCCTCGGCCGTCGCCACATTCACAACAAGGCTTGCTAACCCCATCCAACCAACGACCACGAGAGAACGAATAAACATCGCAATCCTCCGGTTGTAGAGGATGAGGGTGCGGTAATGCTCATTAATAAAGCGTGCACGCCGCGATGTTCACGCTGCATCTTGTGTTCGCCCGGCGCGAACACCCCATTCCCTAGAGACGTTCTCGTCCGAAAACCGCGCATCACTTTTCGGGAACGGCTCTAGTGGCCGGCAGCATTCTCCGGCGCCGCCAGCGTGCGCTGGAAAATTACGACGTTGAGCCATCGGTCGAATTTTTGGCCGACCCTTTGCAGCGTGCCGACATGGCGGAAGCCCGCCTTCAGGTGCAATCCGATCGAAGCTTGGTTGGCGCTGTCGCCAATGAAGGCGAGCACGTCGCGGACGCCGTCAGTTCGGAGCGTCGCCAGCAATTCAGCCATCAAATGGGTCCCGACGCCCTGCCTGATCGAACTTGGCGCCACGTAGACTGAGCTTTCAAAGGTCTTGGCATAGGCGGGACGGGGCCGGTACTGCGCCGCGTAGGCGAAACCAAGCACCCGGGTCAGGTCCGCGGGCGGGGAGGCGACCAAAAAGGGCCAGCCCTGCTCCACTAGGTACGACCAGCGCTCCGTCATTTCGTCCTCGTCAGGGGGATCGAACTCGAACGTGCCGGTCCCGGTCATGACGTGGTTTGCATAGATCAGGCGAACCTGCTCGAGATCCTGCTGAAAGCAGGGCCGAACCAGGATCTGAGGATGTAGGGTAAAGCTCGCCATCCAGGTTCCGGTGGCCGCTTCGCGCCCGCCGGTCAAGCGGCTGGCCCGGTTTCAGCGTCGCGTTTATCCAACACACACCCGATTGAGATAAACTCGGCCGGTCATGAGGCGCGTTTTGGCAATTTCACTTCGGATACCAGCGCTCGGCTTGGTTGCCGCAGCCTTAACCGCGTGCGCCACCAGCCCGGCGCCGGTCGCTAGCCGAGTTCCGGTTCGCCCCCCCGTGGCCTGGGCCGCGCCATCTTTTGAGGGTTCCGGTTCGCCGCGCGTGGTGGATGAAGGCGCGCCGCTGCAATGCGTGCCGTATGCCCGCATTGCCTCAGGCATCGACATCTACGGCGACGCCAATACCTGGTGGACGCAGGCCGAAGGGCGCTATCCGCGCTCGAATTCGCCGTCGCCAGGTTCGGTGTTCGTGATGCGCGGCTACCGCGACCCCTCGCGGGGGCATGTCGCGGTGGTGACGGAGGTTGTTTCTCCGCGGGTGATCAAGGTGAACCAGGCCAATTGGCTGAACCGAGGTGAAATCACCATCGGCGTGCCGGTGACCGATGTCTCACCCAACAACGATTGGACCGAGGTGCGGGTCTGGTACATTCCCAACCAAGAATGGGGCGCGCGCACTTACAGCGCCGACGGTTTCATCCACCCGTTCCCGTTCGCGACCATGAGTTGACGTGCACGTCGCCAAAGTTTGTCCGCAGCATCGTCCAGTCTAGAATTAACCTTTATTACTGAGGAAACAGCTGTTCTAGAGGTAAAATCAGGACTTGTTTACCATGATGCCCAGCATTGCCACTTCTTTAGCTCTGTGATTAGGTATTTATTAAGCGCCAGCGGGCGTTTTGTTACGTAGTCTGGGGTCAATCGCCCTGCCTGGGAACAAAGGCATGACGACACGCGCGCTTCTTCTCGCGGCTAGTACCGCCGCCGCCGCCAGCTTCGCGGCGGACGCCCACGCCCTCGCCCCCTTGGCGATGGACGCGGCGCTAGATTTGTCCTTGAGCGAGCCGCTGATCGCGCCTTCGCCCCACGCCATTCTGGCGCCGCGCGCGTTCGAGCGTGCGCCCGATGCGGCCTACGAACCGACAGCCTATGTCGCCAACCGCCGGGCGCGGCTGCAATGCGTGCCGTTCGCGCGCCGCGAGGCGGGTGTCGAGATTCACGGCAACGCCAACACCTGGTGGGCGCAGGCCGCGGGCCGCTATGCGCGAACCGATCGTCCTTCGGAGGGCGCGGTCATGGTGCTGCACGGCTTCGCCAGCGCCAATCGCGGCCATGTCGGCGTCGTGCGCGAAGTGGTGTCGGAGCGGATGGTGATTGTCGATCACGCCAATTGGCTGAACGCCGGTGAGATCACCCGCAACGTTCCGATCCGCGATGTTTCGCCGAACAACGATTGGAGCCAGGTGCAGGTCTGGCACGTGCCAGGTCGGCACTGGGGCGGGCGCACGTACAACGTGCAGGGCTTCATTCTCAACCTGTTGGAAGACGCCAGCGGAACCGCCGCTGCCCCCGTTGCCGCTGCGGCAGTGAGCTGAACTCAGCCAGCAACGTTCCCCGACCAGAAAAAGCGCGCTAACATTACCAGCTATTCAGGCGCGAAATGGGGGCGGAGATTATGGGCACAGGCGCTGTCGCGGGCCCGGCAAAGCCGAGGGGCGGGGTCCGGCTGCTGGCCTGGATCACCGACAGCTTGGCGTTCCAGCTGTTCATCTTGCTCTGCATTATCGCCAACGCCGCAATCCTCGGCTACGACGCCCATTACGGCGAAACCAACCGGTTTCATGCGCTCATCGAGCAGTGGAATCTCTACTTCCTCTACATCTTCACCGCCGAACTCTTCCTTGAATTCCTCGCTGCAGGGCCGGCGCGCTATTTCCGCAATGGCTGGAACATCTTCGACATAATCGTCGTCGGCATTTCCTACATTGCCGTCAATCCAGCGATCTCGGCGTTGCGAACGCTGCGCGTCGTGCGCGTCTTCCGGCTGATCAGCGCGGTGCCGCAAATGCGCCGCGTGGTAGAGGCGCTGTTCAGCGCCATGCCCGGAATCTTGGCGACCTTCGCGATCCTGACCGTGGTTTTTTACATTGGCGCGGTGATGGCGACGACGCTGTTCCACGAGGAGCCCGGTTTCCGCAACCTCGGTGAAAGCGCGCTCAGCCTGTTCGCGCTGACCCAGTTCGATGGTTGGGGCGACACCATCAACCGGCTGCAGGTCCATCATCCCTGGGCGTGGGTTTTCATCATGGGCTTCACCGTCGTCGGCGCCTTTGCTGTGTTGAACCTGTTTATCGGCGTCATTGTCGAGGCCGTTCAAGCCGCGCCCAAGGAGATCGAGCGCGAGACCATGGACGAGGTCGAGCAGGTGGGCGAGCGGGTGCAAGAAGTGCAATCGGCGCAGGAAGACGCCGCCGCCGTGCAGCGCCACATCCTCGAAGAATTGCGGGCGTTGCGGGCCGAAGTGAACACGCTCAAAGGCGGCGCGCCGCCCGCGGCGGGGTAGCCTTGGCCGCTTGGGTCGGGAAGCGCACGTTGGCTGCAATTGAACCCAGCAGCGCTCAGATCACCACGAAATCCGCTGCGGTGAGTGCGAGGCCAACATCCAGCGTGGCGAACCAGATTTTCGCGCCGGCGCCGTTGCCGTCAGCGTCGAAATAGAGCCGGCCATTGGCGCTGTCGTAAATGATGCGGTCGGTGGCGTCGTGCGCGGCGGAGCCAGTCTGGAATTTGCCGACAATCAGCGCGCCCGCCACGCCCAGTCCCGAGAACACCGAATTCTCCAGTTGGATAGTATCGGCGGTGACGTTGTAATCGAGGATGGTATCGCGATTGGCGCTCGCGGGCGCGGTGTTGAACACGAAGTTATCAGCGCCGCCGCCGCCGTTGAGCCGGTCGAGGCCCAAGCCGCCATTGAGTTTGTCGGCGCCGGTTCCGCCCCGCAGCGTATCGGCGCCGCCGCCGCCGCTCAGATTATCATTGCCAAGCCCGCCGTCGAGCGTGTTGGCGGCGTCGTTGCCGCGGATAACATTAGCGAGCGCATTGCCCGTGCCGTTAATGGCGCCCGCGCCGGTGAGCGTCAGCCGCTCGAGATTGGCGCCAAGCGTGTAGCTGAGCGACGATTGCACGGTGTCGGTTCCGCCGCCGGCGGAAGTTTCGTTGACCAAATCGCCCGCATTGTTGACGACATAGGTGTCGTTGCCGGTTCCGCCGTCCATCGCGTCGGCGTTCAATCCGCCATTCAATATGTCCGCGCCGGTTCCGCCATCGAGCGTGTCGAACCCGGACCCGCCATAGAGATGATCGTCGCCGTCGCCGCCATTGAGCGTATCAGCCCCGCCGCTGGCGAAGATCACATCGTTGCCGCCAAGGCCGCTGAAGGTCTCCGCGTCGTTGTCTCCCATCAGGCCGTCATTAGTCGCGTCGCCTGTTTGGGTGAGCGGCAGGCCTGTGAATTCCACACGCGAATACGGATGGTAGCCGGCGTTGGAGTCGAGGATGAACTCGAACAATCCATCGCCGTCGGCATCGAACGGCGCTGACATTTCCGTCGAACCGTTAATTCCGCCGCCTTCGATCGGAATAAGCCGCGCGCCGTCCCGAAGCAGCATGGTGAAGCCGAGAAAAGCATCGGCGCTGTAATTGGCTTGGAAGACAATTAAGTCCTGCTGACCGTCGCTGTTAACGTCGTAGGGGCGAATCCAACGGACGAAACCGTGCAAACTCGCGAACGTCGTGTAAGCGCTGGTTTGGTCTTCAAATGTGAAGTCGGGTTGCTGAATGAAGATCTGAACGATGGAGTTGTGATCCGTGAGCCTTTCTTGTGTGGTGACGAGGATGTCGCGTCTGCCGTCGCCGTTGAGATCGAGGGTGAAGAGTCCTTCGACGTAGGGAGAGGTAAAAGAAGGCAAGCCAGGCACGGAAACAACGTCGTTGAAATCTCCGGCGCCGTCATTTCGGAAGATGCGCAACTGGAAACCGGCGATAACCAAATCCAAGTCGCCATCATTGTCCATATCGGCGAGGTCTTGCCAGCTCCAGGAATCGTTCTCATGCCCCGTCGCGTCCGGCACCCGCGTGAAGTCCGCAGTGAAATGCCCATCACCGGAATTGATGAGGACCGGCCGAGTTGCGTTATTGAGGATAAGATCAATGTCGCCGTCGCCATCGATATCGCCAACCGCGACGGTGTAGGTGTACGCGTCGGGAAGAGCTGGGAGATGCGTGCTGGTCGCGTCGACGAGGCCGGTGGCGCCAGAGGACAACAGAAGGGTGTTATGATAACCGGGAAACGGGGGTTGGTCGACACCGGTATCGGCTAAAAAAGCGTCGTCACGCCCATCGCCGTTGAAGTCGGCGACGACGACTTGGTTCACCGCAACGGTTTGCGGTGCGCCGCCCGGGAAAAGCGTTGCGTTGCCGTCAGTGAATCCGCCAGCGCCGTTACCGAGAACGACTTGAATGGCTTGTGGCGCGTTGACGCCCGGCGCGCTGGGACGCGACCTCCCCGCGAGAATGTCGATGTGCCCGTCGCCGTTGAAATCGCCTATGCCGATCCGCCCGACGGAGACTTGATCCGCGGGCGTGCCGGGGTAGATCGTCGTGAAGGTTGCGTGAAATATCTAAGCGGCATCGTGCCCCCTGGTATCAAGCCCGCTGCGCTCTTCCGTGTTTGGCCTGTCGTTATCGCCATCGACGTCGAACGGGGCAAGGGCGCCGGTAAGCGTGGCGCCTGGTGGGTGCGTCAAGCCTAGCGTCGAAAGCGAAAAATAGGACAGGCCCAACCTACGGCAGAGTTTGTTTTGCCAGTCCAACCACGCCCTTTCGGGTAGTCGGTGAAGCCTGACGGCGCTCCGCGCAAATCGGTGGGGAGCAGCACACGATTAACGAACACAGCCGCTCTGGCGCCGCAGCGCAGCATGGGCGATAATCAGCCCATGTCGGTTTGGTCCAACATTGTCGATCTGGCTGCGCGCGCTTTCGATCCGGAGGCCGATCCGCCCGAATTCATGGAAGAGTGCGCGCCGAAGCCGAATGATGTCGGCTTCACCGCGGCCGTCATCGGGCTGGCGGCCAAGATGGCCAAGGTCGATGGCCAAACCAGCGAACGCGAGCTGGCCGCCGTGGCGCAAGTGTTTCGCCCGCCGCCGGGTGAGGAGGCCGCGTTCCGGCGCGCGTTCACCATCGCCCAGCAGAGTGTGCACGGGTTCGACGCCTACGCCAAACAGATCGGCCGCAAATACCGTGCGCGCCCGTGCTTGCTGGAAGATGTGCTCGACGGCCTGTTTCACATCGCCGGCGCCGACGGCCGCGTCGGCGAAGCCGAACTCGCCTATCTGGCGGCGGTGGCGGAGAATTTCGGCTTTAGCGCGCTTGAGTTTCGCCGCATCAAGGCCACCAATCTCGGCCCCGATGCTGGCGATCCTCACGCCGTGTTGGGGCTGTTGCCCGGCGCCAGCATGGAAGAAGTGCGCCAGGCTTGGCGCAAGCTGGCGGCGGAAAACCACCCCGACCGCATGCTCCAGCGCGGCGCGCCGCCCGAATTCGTCGTCATCGCCAGTGAAAAGACCGCCGCGATCAACGCGGCTTACGCGCGCATCCGCGAGGAATTGAGCGAAGCCGCGAAATAGGGGAATGAGCCAGCATGCGCCTCTGAAGACGTGCGGTCCGGTTGAAGCGTCCGCCCAATGGGCGCCGCATTGATTGCGGATGCTCGCCGTCCAATATTCGCTAGGTCAGGAGAAAACGCCCGATGACCGCCACCGCCGCCGCCGCCGATCAAGCCCTGAACGCTCTGGGCCGCGCCTTGGCTTTCGTCGCTTTGGCAATCGCAACCGCGATTGCGTTTGCCTTCGCGGCTGCCGCCGCGCTGGTGGTAGGCTTGATGATCCTGGGCGCGGCGCTGGCGTTGCGCGTGGCGCCCCGCCGGGGCAGGACGGGCGCGTCGGACGTGCTTGAAGCACACGCCACGCCATCCGGCTGGGTGGTGGAATCCGGCGCCAAACGCAAACTCTGAAAGCCGAGCGCCGAACTTGCCGGCAAGGCGCCAGCGGTCCAGGCTTGCGCTGTGAGCGCTCTCCGGATTCTCGACCGCCTCTCGCCTAATTTCGACGCCCGCACCCGGGCGATCGATTTGGTTGTGCTGCACTATACCGGCATGCAGGACGGCGAGACAGCGCTCGCGCGCTTGACTGATCCCGCGCCCGTCGCGGGCCGCTTTCCCGGTCCCTGGCAGAAGCATGACGCCAAACCCGATGCGCCGCTGCCGTGTGTGAGCTGCCATTATGTGGTTGGTGAAGCCGGCGAAGTCTTCCGCCTCGTGGCTGAAGAAAACCGCGCTTGGCATGCCGGCGCGTCGAGCTGGCAGGGCGAGGGCGACGTGAACGCGCGCGCCATCGGCATCGAGATCGTAAATGGCGGCCACGATTTTGGCTTGCCGGATTTTCCGGAGGCGCAGATCATGGCGGTGATCGCGCTGGTGGGCGATATTCTGTTGCGGCGAAAGCTGGCGCCCTCCTGCGTCGTCGCCCATTCCGACATCGCCCCGGAGCGCAAGCTCGATCCGGGCGAGAAATTTCCGTGGCGGCGTTTGGCTGAGGCAGGCGTCTCGATCTGGCCGACAGCGCCGCGCGCACGCGACGCGCCCGGTTGCGATCCGATCGTGGCCTTGCAGGAACGCCTCGCGCGCATCGGCTATGACGTGGACGCGAGCAGCACGATCGACCAAGCAACGAAGGCGGCGCTCGCCGCGTTTCAACGCCGCTTCCGGCCGGGGAAGATCGATGGCGCGGCGGATGAGGAAACGCTGACCTTGGTCGCCGCGCTAGCGGAGAAATTGAGTTGAATCGCGTTTATGGGATAACAACGCATGGCGGAAAAGTTTGAACGCCATCGACAACCTTGGACCAGCGATGAGGTGCAGAAATTGCACGCGCTGGCGGGGAAAGGCATGTCGCTCAAGGCGATCGCCAAGGCCATCACGCGCAGTGAGGAGTCAATAAAAGATCGCGCCAGAGCCGATGGTCTGAAGATCGCGAAATTGCGCTAAGTTTTCTTCGCGCGTATATTGAGCCCCGTCAGTCGGCCGGGCGGCCGCTCTTGCTATGCTGGAAACGGTGCAAGGGAGGAAAGTCCGGGCTCCACGCGGATACGGCGGCGGATAACATCCGCCGGAAGCAATTCTAGGGATAGCGCCACAGAGAATAGTCTGCCGAAAGCGCCCAAGTCTTCGGGCTTTAGGCGCAGGCGATGGTGAAACGGTGGGGTAAGAGCCCACCGCCGCAACCGTAAGGAAGCGGGCACGGCAAGCCCCGCCGGGAGCAAGACCGAATAGGGATGCGAGGCGCGCAAGCGTACGGCCCGTCCGTGGGAGCGCATCCGGGTTGGTCGCGAGAACCATGCCGCGAGGCATGGTCCAGAGGAATGGTCGCCTATTTCCGGATTTCGGTCCGGGATGGACAGAACCCGGCTTACAGGCCGACTGGCATTTTTTACGACGCCGTTTCTTTTTCGGCGGCGGCGCGCAATTTCTCTTCAGCCCATTGGTTGAGGCTTTTGCCTGAAAGCTCTGCTGCGCGCGCCGCGCTGGCGTGCAGGTCGGGCGCGATGCGGAACATCACCTTGCCCGAATAGGGCTTGTCAGGGCTTTTCCCGATCTTGGCGCAATGGGCGATGTAATCGTCCACCGCTTCGTGGAAGGCCGCTTTGAGTACGGCGACGCTGTCGCCGTGGAAACTTACGCCATCGCGGATGCCGGCAAGCTTGCCGAAGAACAATTCGTCTTCGCCGTCGAATTCGATCAAGGCTTGGTAGCCTTTGTAATTCATCAGCTTCATGGCTTAATTTCCAATCTCAGAAGGTACGCACGCGCCATCCGCACTTGGTAACGCTTGGCTTCCTTCACCGGGTGGGGGCGATGAAACGATTCCACTTCTCCACCCTTCTCGAATTTCACGCGTGAACCCGCGCCTTTGGTGAGCACGCAGCCGAGCGCCTGCAGCAGCCCCTCAATGTCGCTCCAGGCAATCGACGGCGATACGGGCTCGGCGAACACAGCTTCAAGCGTCCGGCGCTGCTTGCTGTTCATCGCTGAACGATCGCGCAGGTGCGCACCATTTGCAAGCATAATCTGCTAGCAATGCAGGCTTAAGGGGCGCTCCTGCGGGACTCGATATAGGCCTTAGCCATGACCCACGCGCCGGTCTTGCTCGAAGAAGCGATGGAAGCGCTCGCCCTGCATGATGGCGGGCTCTATCTCGACGCCACCTTTGGTGGGGGTGGGTATTCGCGGGCGATGCTGGCGGCTGGCGCCCGGGTGATCGGCATCGACCGCGATCCAGACGCCATTGCGCGGGGCGCGACGCTCGGAGCGGAATTCCAGAATCGCTTCACACTTCGGCAAGGCCGTTTCAGCGATTTGGAAACTTTTGTAGCCGAAACGATCGATGGCGCGGTGTTCGACCTCGGCGTGTCGTCGTTTCAGTTCGACGAGGCGGCGCGCGGCTTCTCGTTTCAGGCGGATGCGGATTTGGATATGCGGATGGAAAAGCAAGGCCCTAGCGCCGCCGACGCCGTCAACCGGCTCAGCGAAACCGCGCTCGCCGAGCTGATTTATCGCTACGGCGAGGACGACGACAGCCGCCGCATCGCCCGCGGCATCGTCCAGGCGCGCGCGGCCCATGCGATCACGCGCACGGCGGCGTTCGCCGAGATCGTCGAACGCGCGGTCGGCGGGCGTAAGGGCGCGCGCACGCATCCAGCGACGAAGACGTTTCAAGCCTTGCGCATCCTGGTCAATGATGAACTGGGCGAACTGGCGCGCGGGCTCTGCGCAGCTGAGCGCATGGTGAAGCCTGGCGGGCGGCTTGTGGTGGTGGCGTTCCATTCGCTGGAAGACAGGCTGGTGAAAAATTTCATCACCGAACGTGCTGACGCGCGCGGGCGCGGCTCGCGTTATGCGCCGGACTTGCCGGCGAACGATCCCTCCAGGCGCGCGCCGAGTTTTTCGCTCGAACGCAGGCGTTCGACGGCGCCAACAGACGAAGAGATCGCCAACAACCCGCGCGCGCGTTCGGCCAGCTTGCGCTGGGCCGAACGCACCGACGCGCCGGCCTGGGGCGCGCTTGAAGCGCCCATTCTGGCGCCACTGGCCGAAGCGGAATGGGCGAGGATCGCGGCATGAAGCGGCGCCTGCTGCATATCCTCGCCGGCGCGCTCGTCATTGTGCTCGTCATCGGCCTGTACAAAGCCAAGTCCGACGCTGCCCAGGCCCAACAGCACGTGCGCGATCTGCAAACCGAGGTCGAGGACGGGGAGGCCGATTTGCGTGCGCTACGCGCCGAGATCGCGCACCTGGAAAGCCCAGCGCGGGTGGAAGCGCTCGCTGAGCGCGAGCTGGGCATGACCGTCGGCTCTGAAAGCGCGGCGCTGCCGGAAGCGGCGATCGGCCAGCGGCTGCCGGCGCCTCGCCGCGCCGTACAACCGGCGCCCGCGCCGTGAGGCCTTTCGGCCCAGCCGCGACCGCCTTCGCCGCCCCCGAGACGGAAGCCGCGCCCGCGCGCGTCGGCGTTCGCTTTCTCGCCATCGGCATCTTCGCGCTGCTGCTGCTGCTGGCGGGAAGGGCGATCCAATTAGCGTTTTCCGGCGATCCCCTGGCCGCCCCCCGCAGCGCCAGCGTCCACGCCAGCGTCGCCCGCGCCGACCTCACCGACCGCAATGGCGTCTTGCTGGCCACGAGTGTGCGGGCCTATGCGCTGACGGCGACCCCGTCGCGGGTTTGGAGCCCGCGAGACACGACGCGGGCGTTGAAAGCCATGTTTCCTGAGCTCGACCGCGCCGACACCGAGCGCCGGTTAAGTGACCACGGGCGGCAATTGGTTTATCTGCGCCGCGGGCTGACGCCGGCGCAACGCGAGGCGGTGCTTGCGCTGGGGCTGGCCGGCATTGGTTTTGAAACCGAGGATCGGCGGGTCTATCCCCAGGGCGTGATGGCCGCCCATGCGCTTGGCTTTACCGACGTTGATCTCAATCCACTGGCGGGCGCCGAACGTGGGCTGGACGCGCAAATTCGCAGCGCCGGCGCGGCGGGCGCGGCCGTGGCGCTCTCGCTCGACGTGCGCATGCAATACGCGTTGGAGAGCGAACTCGACGCCGCCGCGCGCGCCGCCGGCGCCAGCGGCGGCGCGGCCATCCTGCTCGATGGGCGCAGCGGTGAAACCTTGGCGCTGGCGTCGTGGCCGGGCTTCGATCCCAACAATGCTGGCGCCGCACCCGCGGCGGGCCGGCGCGACCGGGTCGCCGGTGATTTGCACGAACTGGGCTCGACCATCAAACCGTTCACCGTGGCCATGGCGCTGCAAGAAGAAGCGACCAATTCCGCCGAAACCTTCGACCTCGCGCAACCGTTCGACATTGACGGTCACGTCATCGAGGACCATGAGCGCATTGTCGGGCTTGTCGGCTTGCGTGAAATACTGGCGCGCTCTTCCAACATTGGCGCGGCGCGTTTGGCTTTGCGCGTCGGCGCTACAAAGCAGCGTTCTTACCTGCAACAGCTCGGGCTGCTCTCGCCGACCAGCCTAGAGATTGGGCGCAGCCAGGCGCCATTGGCGCCGCGTGCCCAAGGACGGCGCGATGTTGCCGGCATCGGCTTTGGCTATGGCTTGGCGGCAACGCAAGCAGCACTCGCGGGCGCATACACCGTCTTCACCAACCAAGGTGCGCGTACGGCGCCCACTTTGCTGCGGCGCGCGTCGGAAGATTCGGTAGAACGCATTTCCGTGTTCACGCCGCAGACCACGCGCCAGGTGGTCTCCTATTTGCGCTACAGCGTCACCGACGGCACCGGGCGCGCCGCCGACGTCCCCGGCTTGGAGGTCGCCGGCAAGACCGGCACGGCCGAAAAGCTGGGCCAGGACGCGGCCTATGATGAAAGCCGCAATTTTTCCTCTTTCGCAGGCGTATTTCCTGCTTCGGACCCGCGCTATGTGATTGTGCTGGCGCTGGACGAAGTGCGCGCGGGCCAAGCCGGCGGCGCGGTGGCCGCGCCCGCAGTGGCGCGAGTGCTGTTGCGCATCGCGCCGATGTTGGGTTTGCGCGCCGAGCCGGGCGCGGAACGATGAGGGAGTCTAGAGCTTGAATTGCGCAATCCGTCCGATCGCGCGCCTCCCCCTCCCCGTGAGGGGAGGGGGCAGGGGGTGGGGTGAAGCGCAGCGCTTTGTAAAGCGGAGCGCGCGCGTCCCGGCGCGCATCGCCGAGCCTTGCAAGTGGCGGCGCTGCGATCGGGTGGGCATGCGAGCTGCAACCTACTTAGGTCGCGTTTCACCCCGCCCCCATACCCCCTCCCCTCGCGGGGAGGGGGAGATGGCGAGCGTCGCGCTATGAAACTGGGCGCGCTGTTTTCAACTGGCGTCACGCCGGGTGATGGCAATATCGAGATCGCCGGCCTCACCGCCGATAGCCGCAACGTTGAGCCGGGGTTTTTGTTCGCGGCGCTGCAAGGTGTCGCGACGCATGGGCGCGAATTTGTTGAAGATGCGAAGCGGCGTGGCGCCGTGGCGGTGCTCTCTGCGGGTGATCTCGGGAGCGATCCTGGCATCGCCCACGTTGTCAGCTCGGATGCGCGCATGGATTTCGCCGAGGCGGCGTCGGTGTTTTATCCGCGCCGGCCGGACGTGCTGGTGGGCGTCACGGGCACCAATGGCAAGAGTTCGACAGTCGATTTTCTGCGCCAGGTATGGAGATCGAGCGGCAAGCGCGCGGCGAGCCTCGGCACACTCGGCGCCATCTGGGACGAGGGTGTGATTGATCTCGGGCACACGACGGCGGACCCGGTATCGCTCCACAAAACGCTACAGACGCTCGCCGATGCCGGCGTAACCCATGCGGCGATGGAAGTGTCGAGCCACGGGCTCGATCAGGATCGTATCGCCGGGCTGCAATTGGATGCGGCGGCGTTTCTCAATCTCACTCAAGATCATCTCGATTATCACCAGACGATGGCGGCTTACCGCGAGGCCAAATTGCGGCTTTGGCTGTTCGTGAAAACTCCTGGCATCGCCGTGATCAATTCAGATTCGCCCGAAGCGCCGGCGTTCGAGGCGCGCGCGCTTCGGCCGATCCCGAACGATGGCGGCGTGCTCGATGTGGTCGTCCCATCGCTTCAAATTGTGACCACGGGCTGGCGCGCGGATGCGCATGGCTTGAAGATCGTTGAAATCCAGCCGCGCCCGAATGGGCAGACGCTGACCTTGCGATGGCGCGGCGAAGAGGAGGACATCGAATTGCCGCTGATCGGGGAATTTCAAGCTATCAATGCGGTGACGGCGGCGACTTTGGCGCTTTCGCTTGGTGAAGCGCCGGGCGATGTCTGGCAGGGCATGGCGGCGTTGAAGCCGGTAAAGGGGCGCTTGGAACATGTTGGCGCAACGGCCGAGGGCGCGCATGTATTTGTCGATTATGCCCATACGCCCGATGGCCTGAACGTGCTGTTGCGCGCCGCGCGCCCGCATGCGCCGGGGCGCGTCACCTGCGTGTTTGGTTGCGGCGGCGACCGCGACAAGGACAAGCGCGCGAAGATGGGCGCGGTCGCGGCGAAGTTTGCGGACGTCGTGATTGTCACGGACGACAATCCACGCAACGAGGATGCCGCGGCGATCCGCGCCCAGGTCTTGAGCGGCGCGCCGAACGCGATGGAGATTGGCGATCGCGCCGAGGCGATTCGAACGGCGGTACGCATGCTAAGGCGCGGCGATGCATTGCTTATCGCCGGCAAGGGCCATGAAATCGGGCAAATCGTGAAGGGCGTCACCTTGCCGTTTTCCGATCAAGAAGTGGCGCGAAAAGCGTTGGAGGCCGCGCCGTGACTGGAACGATTGGTTTGGTTGGTGGATGAGATGAACGAACCCATTTGGCTGGCCGAAGAGGCCGCGGCAGCGACAGGCGGGCGCCTGATTGGCGCCGATGCCTGGCTTGCATCGGGCGTGTCGATCGACACGCGCTCGCTTGCGCCGGGAGATTTGTTCGTGGCGCTGAAGGATGCCCGCGACGGGCATGAATTTCTGGCGCAGGCCTTTGTCAGCGGCGCCAGCGCGGCCTTGATCTCCGACCCTGAGAAAGCCGCGGGCCTCGGCCCCGTGCTGGTGGTGGGCGATGTGCTCGAAGGCTTACGCAGGCTCGGCGAAGCCGCGCGTGACCGCAGCGACGCCAAGCGCGTTGCCGTCACCGGCTCGGTTGGCAAAACCTCCACGAAAGAAGCGCTGGCGCTTTGCCTGGCCGCCAGCGGGCCGACGCATCGTTCGGTAAAGAGTTACAACAATCATTGGGGCGTGCCGCTGACGCTGTCGCGGATGCCGCGTTCCTCGCGCTTCGCGGTGTTCGAGATTGGCATGAATCATCGCGGCGAAATCGCGCCGTTGACCAGGCTGGTGAGGCCCCATGCGGCGCTGATCACCACCATCGCACCGGCGCATGTCGAGAATTTGGGCTCGCTGGAAAACGTCGCCGACGAAAAGGGCGATGTCTATGGCGGGCTTGAGCCGGGCGGCGCGGCGCTGATCCCCAACGAAGCGCCCCATGCGCGCCGGCTGATCGAGGCCGCCGAGCGTAACGGCGCCAACGTCATTCGTTTCGGGCGCGAGCAGGGTTGTGAAGCAAGGCTGCTGAAATTCGAAATGGTTGAGGGCGGGTCGCTGGCGGAGGCGGACATTCTCGGGCGCACCATCCGCTATCGCATCGGCGCGGAAGGCGCTCATTGGGCGCTCAATTCGGTTGCCGCGCTGGCGGCGGCCGATGTCGTTGGCGCTGATCTGCACGCGGCGGCCCGTGCGCTGGAAAATCTGCGCGCCGCCGATGGGCGCGGCGCGGCGAGGAAAGTGCAGGCGGGGTTCGGATCGTTTCTGCTTGTGGACGATGCCTATAACGCTAACCCCGCCTCGATGGCGGCGGCGTTCGCCACGCTGGGCGCACGTGCGCCAGGCCCAGGCGGCCGGCGTATCGTTGCGCTGGGTGATATGCTGGAGCTTGGCCCCGACGAGCGCGCCTATCATGCCGGGCTCGCCGCGCCTCTGGACCAGGCGGGCGTTGACCTCGTGTTCTGCGCCGGCCCGCTTATGGCTGCGCTCAACGAGGCGCTTCCGCCGACGCGCCGCGGCGGCTATGCCGGAAACGCCGAGGCGTTGATTCCGCTGCTTGCAGAAAGTTTGCAGGAGGGGGACATCGTGCTCGTCAAAGGATCGAATTCATCGCGCATGAGCCTTGTGGTCGATGCCTTGGCCAAGCTCGAACGAGGAGAGACTTAATGCTCGAGCTCTTGGGCCAGTACGAAGAGCGCTCTCAATTCTTCAATCTCTTCAACTACATTACCTTCCGAACAGGCGGTGCGATGTTCACGGCGATGATCATCGCCTTCATGATCGGCGCGCCGTTGATCGGGTGGCTGCGCAAACGCCAGGGCAAAGGCCAACCGATCCGCAGCGACGGGCCGGAGGGGCATTTGCTCACCAAGGTCGGCACCCCGACCATGGGTGGTTTCATCATTCTGATCAGCCTGGGCGTATCCTCGGTGCTGTGGGCCAAGCTCAGCAATGCTTACGTCTGGTCGGTGCTGCTGGTGACTCTGGGCTTCGGGCTGATCGGCTTCATTGACGATTACGCCAAGGTCACCAAGCAACATCATGGCGGGCTGTCGGCGCGCACGCGGTTGGCGTTTGAATTCCTATTCGCGTTGGCCGCCGTGCTGATCATGCTGAGCGCGGAATGGATATCCAATACGCCGGATCAGCGGCATGACGTTTTGGGCTTCGCCGCGGCGTTGATGGAAGGCACGTCGTTGACCGCGGTGGCGCTGCCGTTCGTGAGCGGCTGGGGCTTGCAGCTGTTTGGGTTCTATCTGATTTTCGCGCTGGTGGTGATCGTCGGGTTCGGCAACGCCGTGAACTTGACCGATGGGCTCGACGGCCTGGCTATTGTGCCGGTGATGATCGCCGGCGCCACCTTCGGCATGATCGCCTATCTTGTCGGCCGGGTGGATTATTCGTCTTATCTCGGCATTCCCCATGTCGCGGGCGTGGGCGAACTGGCGACGATATTGGGCGCGCTGCTGGGCGCATCGCTTGGTTTTCTATGGTACAACGCCCCGCCTGCGCGCGTGTTCATGGGCGATACTGGCTCGCTGGCGCTGGGCGGCTTGCTCGGCGCGGTGGCGGTGGCGATCAAGCATGAGATCGTGCTGGCCGTCGTCGGTGGTCTGTTCGTGCTCGAAACTTTGTCGGTGATGGTGCAGGTGGCGGTGTTCAAACGCACCGGCAAGCGCGTGTTTCTGATGGCGCCGATCCACCATCATTTCGAAAAATTGGGCTGGCAAGAAAGCACTATCGTGATCCGATTTTGGATCATTTCGGTGATCTTCGCGCTGGCGGGGCTGGCGACGTTGAAGTTGCGTTAATTGGGCGAAGCAGCGCATGCCACGTTTCCGGTTTTATGGAGCATCGAGTGATGCAATGTGCGCGCATTATCGCCACCAGAACCCTCCCCCTGGAGGGGGGAGGGCAGGGTTGGGGTGAGGGCGTAGAGCGCGGCGTTGCAGACGATGGCGCGTACGAACAAGCATCGAACGTAGCAGCGCCCTTCACCCCACCCCTTACCCCGCCCCCTCTAGGGGCGGGGAGGCCCGCGCGTCGCGTCTCCAATTGCAGCGTAACACTCGCATTAGGCGCAAACAGAACCCAGGCTCGCGCATTGCGCCAAGCTTTGGAGCGTGGCGATTGATCCCGATCACCGAATTCGCAGGCCGCGATGTCGCCGTGTTCGGGCTGGCGCGCACCGGCCTTGCCGCGGCGCGTGCGTTGACCGCGGGCGGGGCGCGCGTGCATGCGTGGGACGATAGCGACGCCGCGCGTGCGAAGGCCGAAGCCGCTGGCGTGCCGGTGTCCGACATCAACGCGCGCGATTGGCGCAGCTTTGCTGCCTTGATCCTATCGCCCGGCGTGCCGCTGACGTTTCCTGAACCCCATCGGGTCGTGACGTTGGCGGAAGCTGTCGGCGTGCCAATTCTAGGTGATTTCGAATTGTTCGCCCGCGCCGTGAACGCGCTGCCAGCGACGGCGCGCCCGAAATTGATCGGCATCACCGGCACCAATGGCAAATCTACAACGGCCGCGCTGATCGCTCACATTTTGCGTGAAGCTGGAAAGGATGTCCGCCTCGGCGGCAATATCGGCGAGAGCGTGCTGGCTTTGGCGCCACTGCATGCGGGCGCCTATTATGTGCTGGAGCTGTCCTCGTTTCAGCTGGAGCTGACCGGGTCGCTTCGCCTCGACGTTGCGGTGTGGCTCAACACCACGCCCGATCACATCGAGCGTCACGGCGACATGGCCGCTTACGTCGCCGCCAAGCGCCGCATTTTTGCCAATCAGGGCGCCGCCGATTGGGCGGTGATTGGGGTCGATGACCCGCATTGCGCGCGCATCTGCACCGAACTGACCCACGCGGCGATGCAGCATGTCGCGTCGATTTCCGCTGGCCAAGCGCTCGGGCGCGGCGTTTGCGCATTGGACGCAAAGATTTTCGATGCGCTCAATGGGCGAACCGAAGCGGTCGCCGATTTGAGCGAAGCGCCCGCGCTTTCCGGCAAGCACAACGCCCAGAACGCGTGTGCAGCCTACGCCGCCACGCGCGCGATGGGCATCGATGGGCGCGTCATTGCGCAATCGTTTGCGAATTTCCCCGGACTGGCGCACCGGCTTGAGCGCGTTGCCGCCATCCAGGGCGTGCGCTTCATCAACGATTCCAAGGCCACCAATGCCGCCGCGGCTGCGCAAGCGCTGGCGGTATATCCGCGCGTGTATTGGATCGCCGGCGGGGTAGCCAAGGACGGCGGCATCGAAGGCTTGGCGCCGTTCTTCCCTCGGATGGCGAAGGCATATCTGATTGGCCAAGCTGCGGGGCAGTTCGCCGACACGCTCAAGGGCCAAGTCGCGGTGACTATGGCGGGCGATCTCGATAGCGCGGTGAAGCTTGCGTTTGAAGATGCGCGCACATCGGGAGAGCCCCATCCTGTGGTGCTGCTTTCGCCGGCCTGCGCCTCGTATGATCAATTCCGAGACTACGAGGATCGCGGCGTGCGCTTCAAGAGCGCGGTGGCCGCGTTGGCGAAGGCTGAGTTGCCTGCGCCTAAGCGCAATGGGGCCAAGACATGAGTGCGGCGCTGGCCGAGCGATTTGGCGCGGCGCTCGTCCGCGTGCGCAGTTATGATCGCACGTTGTTGATTGTCGCGATCATTCTGTTCGCTCTTGGCATCTTGTTCTCGATGGCGGCAAGCCCAGGCGCTGCCGCACGCATCCGCATCGAGGAAGCGTTCTATTTCGCCGGCCGCCAAGCCGCCTACGCGGCGCTCGGCATTGTGGTGATGTTCGCCGCCGCTTCGCTCGATTCGCGCCAGCTGCGCCGCTTCGCCAGCATCTTGGCGGCGGCGGCATTGATCTGTTGCGCCCTGGTGGCGGCGTTCGCGCCGGAGGTGAAGGGCGCCAGGCGATGGCTCGATTTCGGGCCGGTTTCGTTTCAGCCCTCTGAGTTGCTGAAGCCGGCCCTGATCGTGGTTTGGGCGTGGATGCTGGGCGAGAGCATGAAACGCGCCGATTTTCCTGGCCGCGCTATTTGCATAGCGCTGTTCGCGCTCGCCGCGGCGGTGTTGTTGTGGCAGCCCGACGTTGGCCAAACCGCGCTGCTGGCCTTGGTGCTCGCGGCGATGCTCATCTTGTCGGGCGTCGCGCTGCGCTGGGTGTTGGGCGGGGGCGTTAGCGCGGCGTTGGGCGCTTGGGGGGTGTACGCGTTCTTTCCTCATGCCCGCCAACGCGTCGATGCGTTCCTCAATCCCGAAGGCGAGGGCGCCTACCAGGTGGGACGTGCGCTCGACGCCATCGCTTCTGGAGGCGTGTTCGGCCGCGGGCCGGGCGAGGGCATCATCAAAAGATCGCTGCCCGATGCGCATGCCGATTTCGTCTACGCGGTCGCGGCGGAAGAATTCGGCTTGCTCGCCTCGCTGGGGCTCATCACTGTGTTTGCGGTGCTTGCATTTCGCGGCCTGTCGCGCGCGAGCCGGCTCAACGATCCATTCGAGCAGCTTGCGGCCGCCGGCCTGGTGACGCTGCTGGTTGGGCAAGCCATGATCCACATCGCCGTGAACCTGAGTTTGCTTCCGGCCAAAGGCATGACCCTGCCATTTATTTCATTTGGCGGTTCCTCCATGGTCGGTTCAGCGCTCGCGCTCGGTTTTTGCCTGTCCCTGCTTCGTCACCGCCCCGGCGCCTATCTCTACGCCGGGCGCGGGCGGGAATGAGCTGATGTCCAAAAAATCCGTTGTCATCGCGGCAGGTGGAACCGGGGGTCATTTGTTCCCGGCGGCGGCGTTCGCGGAGGAGATGTTCCGCCGCGGCTGGCGTGTGATGCTGATGACGGACGCGCGCGGGCGCCGATATGCGGAAGGCTTTCCGGCCGAGCGCATCGAGGACGTTCCCGCCGCTTCGCTCACCGCCAATCCCATCAAGGCCATTCCGGCCTTGTTCAAAATCGCGCGCGGGATCGCCGCGGCGAACAAAAGCTTCAAGGAGGCGCGGCCAGCCTTGGTTGCGGGCTTTGGCGGCTATCCTTCGTTTCCGGCCTTGATGGCGGCGCGTGGACAGAAAATCCCGATCCTGATCCACGAGCAGAATGCGGTGCTGGGCCGCGTCAATCGGGCGATGGCCAACAGCGCGGCTGCAATCGCTTGCGGCTTCGAGCGGCTGGATCGGCTACCGGCTGGCGCTGAAACGCGCAAGCACGTTGTCGGCAATCCGGTTCGCCTGCCGATCTTGGCGGTGCGCGAGCGCCCGTATCCCGAAGCGCCAGCCGGCGGGCGGCTCCATCTCTTGATCATTGGCGGCAGTCAGGGCGCGCGCCTGTTCGGCGAGGTTATTCCGGAGGCGGTGGCGTTAC
>JANNFH010000213.1:0-4963 GCA_031379565.1 Alphaproteobacteria bacterium | reverse complement strand
CGCTGGACCCGCGCGGCATTGCCCTGTTGCGAAAACCATTCACGATCCACGTCAAAGCTTTGATCGTGAAGAATGCAGCACAATAGGCAGCCGCCGAAATGCCTCCCACCTCAAGCGCATCTGCAATCGGAACGCGTTGTTTGTGATCTAATGAGTCCGCATAACGCAGACCCGCTAAAAGGATGGTCGCTACCGCCCAGATTCCGCTAATCAATATTGTAAGGCGGCGAAAGCCTTCGTGAACGTTTCCGCTCAGGGCACGTCGTTCCGCAGGTCTAGGGGCCTTTGCAGTGGGTTTGATCCGCTTCTCAGCTAATTCGCTTGTGGCACCCTCGGACTCAGCTAATTCGCTTGTGGCACCCTCGGACAGTCGCCCGGAATCCACAGCCGGTTCGTTCGGAAAACCTCTGAGATTGGCCAAGCGCTTGCGAACAGCCCATAGTGCGCCGCCGAGAATTGAAGCGGATACGATACGCTGGGGAAGAAAAAAACCGTATCCTACGCCGGACGATTCATCCAACAAACCTACCAGCACTTCGACAATGCAAGCGTACGCCAGCGCTACGGCTAGAACAGCCCAAATTCTCTTAAACGCCAGCGCCGCCGAGATCATCACGACCCAGATCGTGGGATCAGCGAATGAGCCGACGAGCAAGCCCAAAAAACTTGCTAACGCCGCCGAGAGACTAGCCATCGACCCATCCTTCGACTTTGCGTCAGCCGCCGCCGGAGACTCTTATGAAGATGGACACGATGATTGTCATCAGTGGCCCGGGCAGGAGTCGGGCCTGAAGGCCCGCGGTCCACAAACAGCGCTTACGGTGCCGCGCCTTGTTTGGCGATGTAGGTCACGCCTGGAAGCCCTTCAAAATGGGCGTCGCAGGTCACCAAGTCGGCGCTGTGGGCCAAGGCGGTGGCGTAGACAATCGCGTCCGCGGTTGCGAGTTTGCGGCTTGCGCAAAGCTCGGCGGCCGACAGCGCGATATTGGTGTGGAGGGGCGCCACTACGCATTTCTGCGAAAACGCGATGATTTGATCGGCTTTGTCCTCGCCCATCTCGCGGGTCATCCATTTTGCCAACTCAAGTTGCACGATGGTGGGCACAAGCCAGTGTTCGCGCGCCGGCAGCGCCTGCGAGACCGCGCCGCCGGTCGGCGAGGCGATCAACCACTGGATCCAGGCGGACGTGTCCACCAGCCGCATCAAAAGCGATCGGCGCGGTCGCGGTGACCCTCGGGATTGGCGCCCTTGGCCATCCCGGTGAGCGCGGCCGTTTCAGGAACCGGTACAAGCAAAACGCCCGCACCCTTTGGAATAAAGACGAATTCCTGCCCCGGCCCCCATTTGTGGGCGACGCGCACAGCCTTGGGGATAGAGATTTGGAATTTGGAGGACAGCGTGGCGGTATCTGACATATTCTTACTGATAGCACATCGATGGTCTATCTGCAAGATTGACTGCCCCTGGGGCAGGGCGCGGGAGCGTGAGCGATGAGGCGAGACGCTTCAAACGATAGTGCGCAGGTACAAGCTCCCCAATTGAAACGCCCTTTACCCGCCCCTTACCTCGCCCCCTCCAGGGGCGGAAAGGCCTTGGCGCCAACCTACTGATTGCAACGCAGCACTTGCATCAAGGGTGGAGCTGCGCGCATCGGACGCCAGCGACGCAACGCACTACATTCGAGAAGCGAAAGCGGTCGCGTAAATCTACGTCATCGAGTCAGGTTGCTCGCGGTGACCGAGAGACGTCAACATTACCAAGGCGTGGCGCAAACAAGGCATTTTTCGTGGGCTGTTGCGTATTAATCCCACCCTCGCCATATCGGCGCCTCGCTGGGCGGGGATGATGGCCTTCGCGGGTGAGGCGGGCTGACGAAAAGCGTGGAGCGAAATTCACGTGCAGGTTCCGGTTTTCGAGCTGGAATCCAACTGAGGTGGGCGAATGGATCACGATTTCTGCAATGTCGATGGCGCGCGGCGGCTAAAGCAGCGGATCGAAGAATATTGGCGCGATCGCGGTTACAACGTCGATGTGAAGCTGGTCGAGGCGGGCTTCATAGCGGCGATGCGTTCGGCGCGCACGGATGTGCGCAGCGACATGATCAACGGCCTACCCTCGCGCAAGCAAGAGCGCGAGAACGAACGCACAAACCCTAGGGTGCGCGGCCTGATGGAAGTGGCGTGATGCGCTTTTAGGGCCGCAGCGCCAGCAATCTACGTGCGGCGCCGAGCAAATCAGAAAATCGGTCGATAACGGCGTCGCCGCCGAGGCGCTCCACGTCTTCTTCGCTATAGCCAAATCGCACCAAAACCACCGGCGCGCCGGCGCCTTTGGCGGCGGCGACGTCGGTGGCGGTGTCTCCCACCATCATCGAGCGGCGCACTAGGCCGCCGGCACGCGACACCGCTGCGCGATAATGTTCCGGATGCGGTTTGCGTTGGGCCACGGCATCGGCCCCGATGATGGCGGAAAATTTGTCAGCCAGCCCGAGCGCCTCCAGCAATTGATGGGACAATTCGGTGCGCTTGTTGGTGCAGACGGCGAGTTTTGCGCCTTCTCCCGCCATCGCATCGAGCGCGGCGGCGGCGCCGGGGAACGGGGCGCTGTCGCGGGCGATATCGGCCCGATAATGCTCGATAAAGGCCTTCGTCAACTGGTCCAGCCGCTCGGTGGAAAAGCTGACGCTGGCGAGCGCCGCGCCACGCTCAATCAGCGCCCGCGCGCCCTGGCCGACCATGCGCCGCACCATCCCCAGCTGCACCCGGGGCAGGCCCTCGAGGTCAAGCGTCTGGTTTAGCGCCCGCACCAAATCGGGCGCGGTATCGACCAAGGTTCCGTCGAGGTCGAAAACGATGGTGGCGTCGGCAAATTCGCCGCTGGTCATGAGGATGCCTGAAGGTCGCGGCCAAGGCGCCAGATCGCGCGGGTCGCGGCTTTGGGCTAGAACCTGATTTGGATTCGGACAAGCGGATAGAATGCATATGAGCCGAGCGCGCGCGGCGATCATCTTGGCGGCGGGCTGGGGCGTCCGAATGAAATCGGACCTGCCCAAGGTGCTGCACGCCATGGGCGGGCGGCCCTTGATTGATTGGAGCTTGGCGCTGGCGGCGCGCCTCAATTGCGCGCGGACCATAGTTGTCATTGCCGCCGATGCCGAGCCGGTTGCGGCCCGCGTCCGCGCCGCGCTGGGCGAAGTGGCCGTCCAGGACCCCCCGCGCGGCACCGGCGACGCCGCCCGCGCCGCCGAAAGGGCGATCGAGGGTTTTGAGGGGGACGTTGTCGTCTATTTCGGCGATACGCCCCTCATCCGCGCTGAGACCTTGGAGCAGATGTTCGCGGCGCGTGCTGGCGTGGATATCGTCATGCTCGGCTTTCGCCCCGTTGACCCCACCGGCTATGGCCGCATCCTGCGCGACGGCGCTGGCAATTTCCTGCGCAACGTCGAGCACAAGGATGCGAGCGAAGCAGAGCGCCGCGAGACGCTCTGTAACGCCGGCGCGTTGGTGGCGGACAAGGGTAAATTGTTCGAGCTGCTCGCAAAGTTGACCGATCAAAATGCGCAGCGTGAGTTCTACCTGACTGACGTCCCGGGCCTTGCGCATGCCGCGGGCGGCAAAGTCGCGATCGTCGAGGCCAGCGAAACCGAGGTGTTGGGCGTCAATTCCCGCGCACAACTGGCGCAAGCGGAAGCCGCGTTCCAGCATCGCGCGCGCACGGAGGCGATGGCGGGCGGGGTAACGCTGATCGACCCGCCCAGCGTATTTTTCTCGTACGACACGCGGATCGTGGCCGATGTGACGATCGAGCCGAATGTTTTTTTCGGGCCCGGCGTTAACATCGCCAAAGCCGCGCGTATCAAGGCGTTCAGCCACATTGAAGGCGCTGAGATCGGCGAAGGCGCGCAAGTGGGCCCGTTCGCGCGGCTGCGTCCCGGCGCCAAGCTCGGCGCGCGCGTAAAGATTGGAAATTTCGTTGAGGTGAAAAACGCGACCTTCGGCGAAAAGGCGCAGGCCAGTCATTTGGCTTATATCGGCGACGCCAGCATCGGCGCGCGCGCCAATCTCGGCGCTGGCACAATCACCTGCAATTATGATGGTTTCGCCAAGTATCGCACCGAGATCGGCGAGGACGCCTTCATCGGCTCCGACACCGCTTTGGTGGCGCCGGTGAAGCTCGGCGCCCGCGTCACCACAGGCGCGGGGAGCGTCATCACAAAGGACGTGCCCGACGGCGCGTTCGCGGTGGCGCGCGGGCGCCAGCGCAACATCGAGGGTTGGTCCGATTCATCCCGCGCAAAGAAACAAACGCACAAGGATGCAAAACCGTGAGCGCCGATAGAGCTAAGCTCAACGCCGCCGCCGCCGCGCTTAATTTCGTCAAGGACGGGATGGTGCTCGGGCTAGGCACCGGTTCGACTTCGGCGCATTTCGTTCGCTTGCTGGGCGAGCGTGTGCGCCAGGGCCTGCGCGTGAAGGGCGTGCCAACATCAGAAGCAACGCGAAATCTCGCCGAACAGGTGGGCGTGCCGCTAGTCCCAATTTCTCAAGTTGAGGCTTTGGATATTGATATCGACGGCGCCGACGAACTCGACCCGCAATTCCGTTTGATCAAGGGCGGCGGCGGGGCGTTGCTGCGCGAAAAAATCGTCGCCGCCGCCAGCGCCCACATGATTGTGATCGCCGACGCAACCAAAGCGGTCGAGGTGCTCGGCGTCTTCCCGCTGCCGGTGGAGGTGTCGCGTTATGGCTTCCAGCTGACCCAGCGCCGCGTCGCGCAGGCGCTCCGACAAACCGGCTGCGCGGGTCATGAAGTTGCGCTGCGCACCAGCGGCAAGTCAAACGAGCCCGTGATCACCGATGGCGGCAATTACATCCTCGATGCCCACGCCGAGCGTATCTCGCAGCCCGAAGCGCTCGGCGCGGCGCTGAAAGGCATTGCCGGCGTCATTGAGCACGGCCTGTTC
>JANNFH010000075.1:0-12880 GCA_031379565.1 Alphaproteobacteria bacterium | reverse complement strand
TGGATGGTAGCTGCTGATCGTGCCGGGCGAAGGGCGGAAGGTTTCGGGATTTTCCGCATTGATGCGGCACTCGATGGCGTGGCCGTGGAATTTCACGTCCTTCTGCTTCACCGACAACGGCGCGCCATCGGCGATGCGGATCTGCTCGCGCACCAGATCAATGCCGGTGATCATCTCGGTGACGGGGTGCTCGACCTGTAGCCGCGTATTCATTTCGATGAAGAAGAACTCACCATCCTCGTAGAGGTACTCAACCGTGCCGACGCCGAGATAGCCCAGTTTCTGGATTGCGTCGGAGGTGATTTTGCCGATGCGGGCGCGGTCTTCAGCGTTTAGCGCCGGTGAGGGCGCCTCTTCGAGCACTTTTTGATGTCGGCGCTGCAGCGAGCAATCACGTTCGCCAAGGTGAATAACGTTGCCATGGCTGTCGGCAACGATTTGGATTTCAATGTGCCGCGGGTGGGTTAGGTATTTTTCCATGTAGACGTTGTCGTCGCCGAACGCGGCCTTGGCTTCGGCGCGCGCAGTCAAGAACGCTTCGCTGATTTCATCGGCGTTGCGCGCCACCTTCATGCCCCGTCCGCCGCCGCCCGCTGCGGCTTTGATCAGCACCGGATAGCCGATCTGTTTGGCGCTTTTCTTGGCGCTTTCTTCGTCAGGCACGCCGCCATCGGAGCCCGGCACCACCGGCATGCCAGTGTCGATGGCGGCCTGCTTGGCGGCGATCTTGTCGCCCATCAGGCGGATGTGTTCGGCGGTTGGGCCGATAAAGACCATGCCATGCTTGGTGACTATGTCGGCGAAGCGCGCATTCTCGGAAAGGAATCCATAACCGGGGTGGATTGCCTGCGCCCCGGTGATTTCGGCGGCGGCGATGATGGCGGGGATGTGCAGATACGATTTCGACGCTGGCGGCGGCCCGATGCAGACGCTTTCATCGGCGAGGCGCACATGCATGGCGTCGGTATCGGCTGTGGAATGCACCGCGACCGTGGAGATGCCCATTTCCTTGCAGGCGCGGTGGATGCGCAGCGCGATCTCGCCGCGATTGGCGATGAGAATTTTTTCAAACATGATTGGGGCCGCGCGCTTGCAGGACGCGCACCCCTCCCCCCTTGGGGGGAGGGCAGGGAGGGGGCGCGTTGGCGCAGGACGCTTTGGCGCCCGAATGAAACGCGCCCCATTTGCGCTGAGTGATTCTCGCGAGCGGTGTGCATTGCACAACGCCCCCCACCCCTACCCCTCCCCCAAGGGGGAGGGAGCGCGTTTGCAAGCGTTCGAACATCATTCCAAAATCAGCAGCGGTTCGCCGAACTCGACCGGGTGGGCGTCGACAATGAGGATGGCGGTGATCTTGCCGGCGCGGGGGGCGGGGATCGGATTGAAGGTTTTCATCGCTTCCACGACCAACAGCGTTTGCCCCTCGGTGACGGTGTCGCCTACTTTGATGAAGGGCGCTGCGCCTGGCTCGGCTGAAAGGTAGGCGGTGCCGACCATGGGCGAGGGCACCATGCCGGGGTGCGCCGCTGGGCTCGGCGCGGGCGCGGGTGGCGCGGCGCGGGGGCCTTCTGTCGGCAGCGTGGCTTGAAAGCTCTGATGCACGGGCGCGGCCGGCGCGGGGGCCATCGTCAGCGTGCGGGCGAGACGCAGCCGCAATTCGCCGTGCTCGACCTCGATCTCGGAGAGGCCGCTCTCGTCCAAAATCTTGGCCAGCTCGCGCACCAGTTCGGGATCGATGCCGGTGGTTTTCTTGTCGCTCATCGTCTGCGGTTTCCTGCTCACGCGGCTGGACCTTCTGGCGTCACTTTTGGGCCGCTTCTTGGGCCTGGAAATGGGGGACTCCCGTGAGGGTTCTCTTAGGGGTTGTTTTGGCGCTTGTCCGGACAGTTGATCCCCGCCCGCTCGGCGCTTAAGTCGGGCAGATAGGAATGAAGATGCGTGTGACCGTCAATGGCGAAGTGCGAGAGGCGTCCGATCAGGCGACACTGGCTGGGTTTCTCGCCTCGCTGGGGATTGAGCCGACGCGTGTGGCGGTCGAGCGCAACCAAGAAATCGCCCCGAAATCGCTCTGGGAAACGACCCGCCTCGCCGACGGCGACCGTCTGGAAATCGTACAATTCGTGGGAGGCGGGTGATGGACGGTGCGCAGCTCACGATCGCCGGAAAGAATTATGCCTCCCGGCTCATCATCGGCACCGGCAAATACAAATCCTATGCCGAAAACGCAGCCGCGCTTGAAGCCAGCGGGGCGGAAATTGTGACGGTCGCGGTGCGGCGGGTGAATTTGTCCGATCCGAGCAAGGAGCGGCTCACCGACCACATCGATCCGAAGAAAGTCACGTTCCTGCCCAACACGGCGGGCTGCTTCAACGCCGAAGAGGCCGTGCGTACGCTGCGGCTTGCCCGTGAGGCGGGCGATTGGAAGTTGGTCAAGCTCGAAGTGCTGGCGGACCAGAAGACGCTTTATCCGGACATGGAAGAAACGTTGAGCGCCGCAAAGCTGCTGGTGCGTGAGGGCTTCGAGGTGATGGTCTATTGCAGCGACGATCCGGTGTACGCCAAGAAGCTTGAGGATGCAGGCTGCGTCGCCATCATGCCGCTGGGATCGCTGATTGGTTCAGGGCTCGGCATCCAAAATCAAGTGACGGTCCGGCTCATCGTTGAGCAGTCGCGCGTGCCGGTCATTGTCGATGCCGGCGTCGGCGCGCCTTCCGATGCGGCGATGGCGATGGAATTGGGCTGCGACGGCGTGTTGATGAATACCGCCATTGCCGAGGCGAAGGACCCGGTGCGGATGGCGCGGGCGATGAAGCATGCCGTGATCGCTGGCCGCGAAGGCTATCTCGCCGGGCGCATGGGTAAGAAGCGCTACGCCGATCCAAGCTCGCCGCTGGGAGGGCTGATTTGAGCTGGCTAGCTTCTGGCCTGGCGCCTGGCGCGCGCTTGCTCGGTCGCCGCGCGTAAGCGCGCGTCCAATTCCTCGCGGTGGAAGCCCGACGTTAGTTCGCCGTTGATCATGAAACCGGGCGTGCCGCCAATGCTCATGTCGGAGGCGAGGCCGATATTGTCCTCGAGGAGAGCGGTGACGGCCGCATCGTCCATGCCGCGGCGCATGCGCGCGACATCAATGCCGGACTGGCGCGCGACGCTGTCGATCTCTTCCGAGGTAAGATCGCCGCGAAACGCCATCAGCGCGCGGTGAAACGCAAAATACCGCCCTTGCGGCATCGCCGCCACCGAGGCGCGCGCGGCCTCGATCGATTGCGGCGAGAGGATGGGCAATTCCTTGAAGACGATGCGCACGTCGCGCCGGGTGCGGGCGAGATCGCTCACCCATTCGGCCGCGGCGTGGCAATAGGTGCAGCGGTAATCGAAGAATTCGACGATGACGATCTTGGCGTCGGCCGGGCCGATAGAGAAATCGCGGTGATCGGTCTCCACGCGAACGCGCCGTTCGCCATCGACGCGGACCTGCAAAGCGTCCAGCGCTTCGCGCAAAACGTCGGGATTGCGCACCAGGTAGTCGTGCACCACGGCGCGGATTTCGGCCTGCTCTTGCGCATTGAAGCTCTGCGCCGCCGCTGGTCCCGCAAACGAGGCGAGGAACAACGCGGCGATCAAACGAACCATAAAGCGGCCTCCGTTGGTGAAGCTGCGAGCAAATGACCGCTTTCGCCCGCCACGGCAAGCTTAGCTCCGACGCCCAGTACCCTGCGGGTTGCGGCCTTGGCGTTCCATTTGCCGGCGCACTTCTTCGCCAGCGAAAAGGGTGATGTCCGTGGCGCGTTGAAACGAAGGTGTGTTTTGGGGGAGTTCGCGGCGGGAGCGCTCGGCGAAGCTGAGTGCGGCGGGGTAATTGCCAACCGCGAAATTTTGCTCCGCCGAGGCGAGCTCCGCGAGCGCGCGGTCGCCTAGTTCCTCGCGCGCCGCCGCGAGTTCCCGCCAAGCAAAAGCATTGTCCGGCTCGATCCGTACGGCTTGTTGTAGCAATTGCACGGCCTCTTCCGCGCCAGCGCGGCCGGCGCCTGCTGTGAGCGCGCGAGCGAGGTTGGTTAGCAGCAGCGGCTGGTTGGGCGCCAGCTCCACCGAGCGGCGGTGATATTGGATCGATTCCGCCGCCCGCCCGTTCTCAAAAAGAATTTGGCCCATCAGCTCTTGGAAGTAGGGATTGCTGGGGCTTTCCGTGAGCAGGATGTCCATTTCCTGGCGGGCCGCGGGCAAATCCGACGCGCGATAATACGCAACCGCGCGTGCGTAACGCGCCGGCTGCGAGGTGTCGGTGGGGGGGTACCGAGAAAGGGTTTGCCCGCGCGTTTGGGTGAAGCTGATGAGCTTGGCCTGCATGAAGCGGAAGCGGAGCAAATTGTCTTCGCTATCGACGGCCTCGAAATGCGTTTGCGACGACACGCGCTGGCGCAGCGCCTCGACGCGATCGGAGGTGTAGGGGTGTGACATCATGTAGGGCGGCATGCGCCGCACCTGGAATTCGAATTGGCGTAGATTGTGGTTGAAGAAGTCGATCAGGCCGCGGCCAGATTGGCCCGTCGCCTCAAGATACTCGGCCGCGGCTTGATCGGCGGAGGATTCTTGCACCTGGGTGTGGCGGACGAAATTGGCCTGCGCGAATTGCCCCGAGCCCGAGATCAGCGCGGCGCCTGCCTGGCCGGCGCCGGCGGCGAGGGCAAGGATGCCGAGGCCGATGGAAATAAGGGCGGGGCGCATGGCTTGCTCCATAGCCTCGCTTGAGCGCGCCAAGTGCCCGCCCGCTATGTGGCCGGCTTCGTGCGCCAACACGCCAATGATCTCGTTGGGGTTCTCCGCCGCGATGATGAGGCCAGTGTGCACCATGATGTTCTGCCCGCCGGACACGCCGGCGTTCAGGGTCGGGTCTTGGATGATAAACAGATGGACGTCATTTGGCTCTACGCCCGCGGCGCCCAAGACCGGTGCGGAATAAACGCGCAGCGTGTCCTCGATTTCGGCGTCGCGGATCATGTTTTGCGCGGAGGCGGTCCTGGGGGCGAGAATGGCGCTCGCCATCACCAGCGCCGTTGCCGTAGCCAACACGTGCCGTCGAAGTTTCCCGATACCAGGCGCGTTCATGCAGCCTCCACCTCTTTGCCAATCGCGCTGCTTGGCCGCGTTTGAAACCCTCGTTTGCGGCGGCAGCAAGGCTGACGAAAAAGTTAGCCTAGACCGCCAGCGTTTCAAACGAAAGTTCTCCCGCCGGAGCTTCTAGCCGCTTTTCTTGGCCCACCGGCTCAACCGCGAGAAGAACTTGTCACGGCTCTCTTGATCGGGCTCGTAGGGCGTTGCGGGCGCCTCCGGCGCGGACGCCGTGAATGCATCGCTCTCTTCTCTAGGCGCGGCTTCGATCGCGGCTACGAGCACCGGTTCGGACTGGCGCTCTGGCAACGCTTCGGGCGCAACATTCCGCGCTGGCGCTTCGGCGATCGAGCGCGGCTCTTCGCTCTCTTCCGCGGCAACGGACACACGTTGTCGAGGCGGCGGGATCGGGCGCGGCGTCAAATGTTTGAGGTCGGCGCTGACGAAATCGAGCCATTCGCCGCCATCGACCTCGAACGTACGCCGGCCGCGGCCGCGGCGGCGGCGGCGACGTGGGTTGCGCTCGTCGCCAGAGGAGACAGTCTGAACCTGCGAGCGGGCGGGCGCTTCGCTGGCTTCGCTCACAGGAGCTTCGCCGTTTTCGCCCTCGTGCCGGCGTTTGCCTCTGCGGCCACGGCGGCGCCGGCGCGGGCGCTCGCCGTCGGCATCGCTATGAGCGCTGCGGCTAACTTCCGGGGCCTCGCCTTGCTGTCTTTCTTCGTCCTCGTCGTCGTCCTCTGAATCAGGGTCGCTGACTTCAGCCTCAATTTCTTCCTCTTCCTCGTCAACCGGCGCTTCCTCGCGCAAAGTGCGCATGCGCGGCGCCGCCGCCTCGGCGGTTTCCTCGATTTGAAAGTCAGCCGACACGTTGATCTCGAAATCCGGCGGCGTGAAGCCGGGCCCAGCCAGAATGCGCACGCGCACGCCGCGATTGAGCTCAAGAAGAGCCAAAGCATCGCGTTTTTCGTTGAGTAGATAGAGCACGACATCGGTGGCGGCGCGCGCTTCTATCAAGCGGCCCTTTTGCCGGGCGCTGGCCTCGTCGAGCGCCCGCAACAGAGCCAATGCTGCCGATTCAATCGACCGCACGCGCCCCGCGCCTTGGCAATTGGGGCAAACATGGCTTGTGCCCTCTAGCACGCCGGTGCGACGGCGCTGGCGGGACAATTCCAGCAAGCCGAAGCCGGAGATCTTGCCCATCTGCACGCGGGCGCGGTCGAAGCGCAAATTGTCCTTCATTCGTTTCTCGACCGCGCGGTCGTTCTTCGATTCCTCCATGTCGATGAAGTCGATGACGATCAGTCCAGCGAGGTCGCGCAGGCGCATTTGCCGTGCGGCTTCGTCGGCGGCCTCCATGTTGGTTTTGTACGCGGTCTGCTCGATATTGCGTTCGCGGGTGGCGCGCCCTGAGTTCACGTCGATCGCGACCAGGGCCTCGGCCTGGTTGATGACGATGTAGCCGCCGCTCTTCAGGTTCACCACCGGCGAATAGATGGAATCCAATTGCCGTTCGACGCCGTTCTTGGCGAAGATGGGTGTCGTGTCCTTCCACAGATGCACCCGCTTGGCGTGGCTGGGCATCAGCATGCGAATGAAGTCTTTGGCCTCTTTGTAGGCGCCTTCGCCATCGACGTGAATTTCATCGACATCTTTGTCATAGAGATCGCGGATGGCGCGCTTCACCAACGAGCTTTCCTCGTAGATCAACGCGGGCGCGATTGATTTCAGGGTTTCGTCGCGGATGGTTTCCCAGGCGCGGGAAAGATATTCGTAGTCGCGTTTGATTTCGGCTTTGGTGCGTTTGGCTCCCGCGGTGCGGATAATCAGCCCCTGGCCCTGGGGCACGTCCATATCCAGAGCGATTTTTTTCAGCCGCTTGCGGTCGGTCGCCTGGGTGATCTTGCGCGAAATGCCGCCCCCGCGCCCGGTGTTGGGCATCAGCACGCAATAGCGGCCAGCCAGCGAAAGATAGGTCGTCAGCGCCGCGCCTTTGTTGCCGCGCTCTTCTTTGACCACCTGAACCAACATGATTTGGCGGCGGCGGATGACTTCCTGGATTTTGTAGCGGCGGGTGAGAATGCGCCGGCGGCGCTCGTCGATGGCTTCTTCGTCCTCGTCTTCGCCTTCGGCTTCGGCCTCGGCGGCGGCGAGTTCGGCCTTGATCGATTCCTGATCGGCCGAGGGGATGGCGTAATAGTCGGGATGGATTTCCGGGAAGGCCAGGAAGCCATGGCGGTTGCCGCCATATTCGACAAAGGCTGCCTGCAGCGACGGCTCAACGCGCGTCACCTTCGCCAGGTAGATATTGCCTCGGAGTTGCTTTCTGGACTGGGTCTCGAAATCGAAATCGTCAACTCGGTTTCCGTCGAGCACCGCAACCCGGGTTTCCTCCGGGTGGGCGGCGTCGATCAGCATTGTCTTGGCCATTGAGCAAGGCTCCGTTGGCGCGCGTTTGCGCCCGCGAGCTGTCCATGACGGAACCGTCAGGGCGCGGGGCGGCGAAGCGGCGCGATGTGATGTGAATAGGCAGACCTCTGCGCGCGCCGATCGCCGCCGGGGCCCGGAACGGGCTGGCGGTAAAATTAGGGGCGGTTCGGGTCATGCACGGGCTCCAAAGACGCGGCTCCAGGTGGAGCGGCGTTCACGCTCGAGCATGGGGTGCGTCGCGAGGTCCGGGCGCTCCGATATGGCGCTTCGATGGGCCTGCGTAACGCTGATCCGCGATGCGGGAGCGCGCCGGGGCGCGCGGGACAAGCCCGCCAGCGCCCGCAGCGATAGGCCACCCTTGCATCAATTCGTTGAGAAAAGGAAGCGCATCAAGGGCTGACGCTGAGGGATTTTCAGCAAAAACAGGCCAGCCGCGGTTAACGCAGCGCTCACCTTCCTTTTCAACTTGATAGCAAGCCCAATGCGCTAGCTTCCCAGCCTTCATGGACCTTTCACGTCGCTCTTTCGCGCTCGCCGGAGGCGCCGCCCTTGGGCTCGGCCTGACCAGCGGGCGCGCTTGGGGCGACGCGCCGGCGGGTATCCGCGCCGTGGCGTTGCAGCAGAACGGCCAAGCGGTTCGTCTGTCGATGACGCTCGACCGGCCAGCCGGCGCGCAGACGTTCTTCCTGGCCAACCCAGACCGCTTCGTCGTCGATGTTGCTGGAGCGCAATGGGCGCTCCCTGGCGCTCGCGCCAGCGGTGAGGGGCTAGGCGCTGGTGTGGTGCGCCGGTACCGTTTCGCGCAGCGCCCCGAGAACGTGGCGCGCCTGGTTCTCGACCTTGACGCCTCGGCCAGCCTAGTGCGCCAAGAAATGGGCCGGCGGTCGCCCGAACTGAGTTTTGACCTCGTCGCGAGCGCCCCGGTGGGGGCTGCGCCCCGGCGGCTGGAAATGCCTGGCCGCGATATGCGCCAGCGGACAATCATTGTGGATGCAGGACATGGCGGCCGTGATCCTGGCGCGATCGGGACCACCGGCGTGCGGGAGAAGGACGTCGTGCTGGACGCCGCGCTGCAATTACGGGACGCGCTGGAAAGCCGGGGGATTTACCGGGTCGCGTTGACCCGTGACGCGGATAATTTCGTGCCGCTAGAAGATCGCGTGCGCTTCGCCCGCGGCCAGAACGCCGATCTCTTCATCTCGCTCCATGCGGATTCGAGCCCTAACGGCGAGGCGCGCGGCGCTTCCGTGTACACGTTGTCGGAACACGGCGCGAACCGGGCGCAGAATCTGATGACAGCGCAAAATTGGGACCTGGATTTGGGTGATGCGCCGCGCCAGGGCGTGATTGGGGACATTCTCGTCGATTTGGCCCAACGTGAAACCACCAATCGGTCGGCGCAATTCGCCGAAGCCGTGATCCCCTGCCTGGGCGGGGTGGCGCCGTTGCTCTCCAGCACCCACCGCAGCGCCGGGTTCTTCGTGCTGCTGGCGCCGGACGTGCCGGCGGTGCTGATCGAGACTGGGTTTCTCAGCAATGTGACTGATGAACGCCGGCTTGCCGATCCGCGCGCCCGCCAAGCCATGGCCGGGGCCATGGCCGACGCGGTGGATGCCTATTTTGGCAGCGCTCGCATATATATGGCCCGCGCCTGAAATCGGCTCGAATCGCGCTCTAAGAGTAAGGGGCTGGCGACGCCGTACTGGCCATAATCGCGCCGCATTGGGCGGCGAGGCCGGGGGCGTGTCGCAAAGCGCACGAGAAGCGGGGCGCAATGTCGCGAAACCAATACCGAGAACGAGGCGGCGGCTGGGACGACGAGCCAGAGCGCGATTATCGCTATTCCAGCGAAGGCGCTGGCATGCCGATGTGGCGCAAGATTGCGCTCGGAATTGGCGCGCTTGCGGGCGCGGGCGCGCTGGCGCTTGGGGTGTTCTTGTTCGTGGCGCTGCAAGGATTGCCCAGCCTTACGGAATTACAGAATTACGAACCACCGGTGACCAGCCGCGTCCACGCCGGCGACGGCGCGCTGGTAGCGGAATTCGCACGCGAACAGCGCGTGTTCGTGCCGATCGCGCAAATTCCTGACCATGTGAAGGAAGCGTTCGTCGCCGCTGAGGATCAGCATTTCTTCGAACATTCGGGGCTTGATTATTCGGGCATCGCCCGGGCGATGTTGTCCAACGTCGGCAACGTGCTGCGCGGCCGCCGGCTTGAAGGCGCCTCGACCATCACCCAACAAGTCGCCGGCAACATGCTGACCGGGCGTGACCGCAGCCTCTACCGTAAAATCCGCGAAGCGGTGCTGGCTCAGCGCATCGAGCGCGCGCTGGATAAAGAGCGCATCCTTGAGCTTTATCTGAACCAGATTTACCTAGGCAACCGCGCCTACGGGGTCGCCGCAGCGGCGCTCAATTATTTCGACAAGCCGCTGGAAGAACTAACCATCGGCGAAGCCGCCTATCTCGCGGTGCTCCCCAAGGCCCCGAACAATTACCACCCGGTGCGCCAGCGCGAACGGGCGATCGCACGGCGCGATTATGTGATCGGGCGCATGTTGGAGCGCGGCTACATCACCGAAACGGAAGCAACCGCCGCGCGCGCCGAGGAATTGGTCGCGCACGATCGCCTAGCTGGCGACCAATATGTCGCCGCCAGCCATTTCGTCGAAGAAATCCGCCGTCAGGTGCAAGAGCAATATGGCGAGCGCGCTCTCTATGATGGCGGGCTCTCGATCCGCTCGACTTTGGATACGCGTCTGCAATTGGCCGCGGCGCGCTCGCTGCGCGCGGGGCTCGAGGCCTATGACCGGCGCCATGCCTGGCGCGGGCCGATCGCGGCCGGGGATGGTTCCGGCGACGTGCAGGTGCAATTGCACGCCGCGCCCGCACCGCCGACTTTGTCGGACTGGGTGCGGGCGATGGTCACCAGCACGCAGAGCGGGGTGACGCTCACGGATGAGAACGGCGCCACCGGCCGGCTCAACGCCGATGACGTCAGCTGGGCCGCGAGCGGCGCGCGCGGTCATGCCGAGCGCGCGCTGGCGCGAGGCGCCATCGTCTATGCCGAGCGCGCGAGTGGGCGTTACACGCTGAAGCAAGTGCCCGAAGTGCAGGGCGCGCTGGTGGCGATGGACCCGCACACCGGGCGTGTGTTGGCAATGGTGGGCGGCTATTCGTTCAATGAATCCGGGGGCCTCAATCGAGCCACGCAAGCGATGCGCCAGCCGGGCTCTTCGTTCAAACCCATCGTTTACGCCGCCGCACTTGAGTTTGGGCTGACGCCGGCGACATTGGTGGACGATGGGCCGCTCTCGATTGAAGCGGGAGATGGCAGCAATTGGTCGCCAGAGAACTATTCTCACGAATATTACGGGCCGACGACATTGCGGCGCGGCCTGGAATTTTCGCGCAACGCGATGACCGCGCGCGTCGCCTACGAAATGGGCCCCGAGCGGGTGCTGGAATATGGCCAGCGGCTGGGCGTCTATGGACAAAATACGCCGGCGGTGTTCGCGCTTGCGCTGGGCGCTGGTGAAACCTCGCTGATGCGTCTCACCACGGCCTACGGCATGTTCGTCAATGGCGGGCGCCAGATCAGCCCGATCATCATTGACCGAATTCAGGACCGCAACGGTCACTCAGTGTTCCGCCGCGACCAACGCGAATGCGCCGATTGCAACGCCGAATGGCATGGTCAGGTGCCGCCCCAGCTCTCCGATCCGCGCCGCCAAGTGCTCGATCCGGTCACCGCCTATCAGATCGTGTCGATGACCGAAGGGGTCGTGCAACGTGGCACCGCGACAGTGGTCAACTCCCTTGGCATCCCGCTCGGTGGCAAGACCGGCACTACCAACGATTACAAGGACGCCTGGTTTGTCGGCTATTCGCCCGACCTTGTGGTCGGCGTGTGGGCAGGCTTCGATCAGCCGCGCAGCATGGGCGAAGCGGAAACCGGCGGACGCATCGCCGCGCCGATCTTCCGCGACTTCATGCGCGATGCGCTCCGCGGAGTGCCGCCAACGCCCTTCCGGATTCCCGCCGGGGTGCGTTTGGTGCGGATCGATTCTCAAACCGGCCTACTGCCGGGCCCGGAAACCACCGCAACCATCCTCGAAGCATTCCGCCCCGGCACTGAGCCGAGCCGGGATGTCACCTCTTCACCGTTTGTGTTCGGCGGCACCGCGCCGATCGACCCGCGAGTGCTGTCCAGCCTGACTGGCGTGGTGGAGGCACCCGAACCGAGCCGGCAGCAGCGTGAGCAGCAAAGCGAAGACCTGGGCGGGTTGTACTAACGCGCGCTTTGTTCTTGGGCTGTGATCGCTTATCTACGCGCGGAAACCTCAGGAGCCTCCATGCGCGCCGATATTCTTGCTCTCGCCGAACAGATCGAATCCGCCGCTTCGCTGTTGCGGAGGCGTCTTTGACTGGGATCGCGCCAATGTTCGCCTCGATGAGCTGAATGCGCTGTCGGAGCGCCCTGACTTTTGGAACGATTCCGAAAAAGCCCAAAAGCTCATGCGCGAGCGCAATAAAATCGCGGCGGGCATCGAGGGCGTGCTCGCACTTGAGCGCGAGGTAGCGGACAATATTGAGCTTGCGGAGATGGCGGAGGCCGAGGGCGACATCTCATTGCTCGACGAGGCGCACGAGACGTTGCGGCAAATCCAAAAACGCGCGGCCAAAGCCGAGCTTGAAGCGCTGCTGGCCGGCGAGGCCGATGGCAACGACGCCTATATCGAAATCAATTCCGGCGCCGGCGGCACCGAAAGCCAGGACTGGGCCTCGATGCTGTTGCGGATGTATGCGCGCTGGGCCCAATCGAAGGGCTATAGCGTTGACGAGCTGGAACACCAGGACGGCGACACCGCCGGCATCAAATCGGCGACGCTGCTGGTGAAAGGCGAAAACGCCTATGGCTGGCTGAAGACCGAAGGCGGCGTGCATCGCCTGGTGCGCATCTCGCCGTTCGATTCCAACGCGCGCCGGCACACTTCCTTCGCCTCGGTGTGGATTTATCCGGTGATCGACGACAGCATTGAAATTGACATCAACGAAAAGGATGTACGCACTGACACCTATCGTTCATCCGGGGCGGGTGGCCAGCACGTCAACAAGACTGACAGCGCGGTGCGCCTTACGCACATCCCAACGGGCATTGCGGTGGCGTGCCAATCGGAACGCAGTCAGCACAAGAACCGCGCCACGGCGTGGGACATGCTGCGCGCGCGCCTCTATGAGCGCGAATTGCAGATACGCGAAGCAGCGGCCCAGGAGGTAGAGGATCAGAAGACTGAAATTGGCTGGGGCAGGCAGATCCGATCTTACGTGCTGCAGCCGTATCAAAT